>CALILB010000028.1 GCA_938016625.1 uncultured bacterium
CCCCGGCTCGCAGTAGCCGGCGTCGTCGCTGGTGTGGCGGTAGCTCTCCCCTTTGGTCTCGCGCGGATGGCGCGTCGCCGTGCGCGAGCAGTCGAAGGGTGGGGCCTCGGCCAACGGGATCTCCTCGCGTGGCTCGACAAACTCGAAGTGAGCGCGGTAGGGCTCACGCGTGAAGAGCCGGAAGGTCTTGTCGCAGACCGCAAAGCGTGTGCCGCGCGCGATGCGATGGCCATCGTCGTCGACGACCTCCTTGAACGGTCCGGTGTAGATGACCGCCTGTTGACGCTCCAGACAGGGACCCTCCTTGCCCTTGAAGGCCTCGACGGTCAGCGAGCGAAACTCGATGCCGTCGATGGTGCGCCAGGGTGCCGCCTGCCGGTCGAGAATGCGAATGCCATGGAAGCCGGCGGCCGCGAAGGCGGCGAGAAAAGCCTCTTCGGTCATCGCACCGGAGATACAGCCGCTCCACAGCACCGGGTCTTGCCGCAGCGAGACAGGAACCTCCTCGTCGGCGACGATGTCGGAGATGACGGCGCGACCGCTAACCCCGAGCACCCGGTAGATCTCGCCAAAGAGACTCGTCTTCTGCTCGGTCTCCACCAGATTGAGCACACAGTTCGACACCACGACGTCCACCGAGCCATCGGCGATCAGGGGGCGACGGGTGCGCAGCTCGTCGATCTGGGTCTCGACGGCAAGCAGCCCCTCGGCACTGTCCACGGGCCGGGCTGCGAGCTCGCGATCGAGCGCCTCCAGATCGAGGGCAAGATCCTGGATCCGGCCGCGGTGGAACTCGACGTTGGAGTAGCCGAGCCGCTCGGCGACGAGGGGAGCGTTGCGCCGGGCAACCTCGAGCATCTCGTGGGTCATGTCGATGCCGATGACGCGTCCCTGTGGCCCAACGGCCTGAGCGGCGATAAAACAGATCTTGCCGGTGCCGCTGCCCAGATCGAGGACCGTCTCCCCGGGCCGGAGGTGGCGGCTGGGGTCCCCACAGCCGTAGTCCCGGTCCAGGACCTCCTGTGGAATCACTTCGAGGTAACTCGGGTCGTAGTCGACCGGGCAACAGAGATCGGCCACCCGCTCGCGGGCCCCCACGCCGTAGCGGTCCTGGACCACCTTTTCTACATTCGCTATCGTCATCGCGAGCTCCTATTCAAAAACTCTTCTGCCGAGACACCGCCGCTGCGCGGCCGACGTTTCAGCCGCGGTTGCCACGGGCGCAACGCTTGAGTGGTGCACTGGGCGTTCTCAACCGCGGTATACGCTCCCGGTGCGTGGTCGGATGGGCCCGACAACCGTTGAGAGTTGTGACGCGTAAGCTAAGATGGTGGGCCCAAAGCTGGAGCAATCACAATTCGTATCACCGGATGGCCATGAAGATCGCTGCCGTCGGCAAGGCATTCCCTCCTCACTACTATCCGCAGGGCGAGCTGCTGGAGGCTTTTTCTCGTGTCTGGTCGTCCAAGATATCCAACCAGACGCGGCTCGAGAGCCTCCATCGGAATGTCTTGGTGGGTGGGCGCCACCTGGCGCTGCCGCTGGAGGAGTACGAGACCCTGGGTGGCTGGGGCAAGGCCAACGCGGCCTGGATGCGGGTGGGGGTCGAGGTAGGTGAGAGGGCGGTCAGGGACGCCCTCGTCCAGAGCGGGCTGTCCGCGGCCGATGTCGACAGTCTCATCTTTGTCTCGGTCACCGGTATCGCGACGCCATCGATCGACGCCCGGTTGATGAACCGGTTGGGGCTGCGACCGGGGGTGAAACGAATGCCCATCTTTGGTCTCGGCTGTGTGGCCGGGGCCGCCGGTATTGCGCGGGCGGCGGACTACGTCAAGGCCTTCCCCAACCAAGTCGTGGTCCTGCTGTCGGTGGAGCTCTGCTCGCTGACCCTGCAGCTCGAGGATTTTTCGATTCCCAACCTCATCTCGTCGGGTCTGTTTGGTGATGGTGCGGCGGCCGTGGTGGTGGTCGGTGACGAGCGTCCCGCCGCGGGTCCTCGGGTGGTAGCCACACGCTCGATTTTCTACCCCGACTCCGAGCGGGTCATGGGCTGGGACATCTCGGAGCGAGGATTTCAGGTCGTGCTGTCGAGCGGGGTGCCGCAGGTCGTGCGCGACCACTTGCGCGAGGACATCGAGCAATTTCTGGCGGACGAAGAGCTCACCTTGAGCGACATCGAGTCGTGGGTCACCCACCCGGGTGGTCCCAAAGTGCTCGAGGCGATGGAAGAGACACTCGGGCTCGACAACGGCGCCTTGGATGTCACCTGGCAGAGCCTGCGCGAGGTGGGGAATCTATCTTCGACCTCGGTGCTGCTGGTGCTGGCCGAGACCATGGCCAACCGGCGTCCCAAGCCGGGGAGCCTGGGGATGCTGTTGGCGATGGGCCCCGGTTTCTGCTCGGAGCTGGTGCTCCTGGAGTGGTGAAGAGCGCAGATGATCGATCTCGACAGCCGGTGGCTCTACACCCTCTTGGTGGGTCTGGTGGCCGCCGAAAGAGGGATTGAGCTGGTGATCGCGCGGCGCAACAATCGATGGCTCGCCAGCCGCGGCGGTGTAGAGGTGGGTGCCGGCCACTATCGGTGGATGGTGCTGCTCCACAGCGGCTTCCTGGTGGCCTGTGTGGCCGAGGTATGGCTTGGCGACCGGCCGCTGGTACCGCCGCTGGCGGTGTCGATGCTCCTGGTTCTGGTCGCCGCGATGTCGTTGCGCTATTGGGTGATCGGTACCCTGGGCCACAGGTGGACGACGCGGGTGATCTGTTTGCCCGGGGAGCCGTTGATCACGACGGGTCCCTATCGCGCTCTACGCCACCCCAACTATGTGGCCGTCGCGGCCGAGATCGTGGCACTGCCCCTGGTGCATTCGGCCTGGCTGACGGCGAGCCTTTTCAGTTTCGCCAATGCCTGGGTGTTGAGAGCCAGGATACGGGTGGAAGAGGAGGGCCTGGGAAGTTGAATCGTCAGAGCGATGTGGTCGTGGTGGGGGGTGGCCCGGCGGGTCTGGCAACCGCTATCGCGGCTCGTCGCCACGGTCTCACGGTGTCGGTCCTGGACCGCCAGCGACCGCCGATTGACAAGGCTTGTGGCGAGGGTCTCATGCCCGACGGGGTTCGTCGGCTGATGGCTCTGGGGGTGCGACTCGAGCCCGGGCGGTCCCGGCCCTTCCGTGGTATCCGCTATCTCGACGACGACCGGGTGGCCGAGGCTTCTTTTCCCACCGAGCCCGGTCTCGGGATCCGTCGACCGGTGCTCCAGCGGGCGATGGCAAAACGGGCGGAGGAGCTGGGAGTCGATCTCTCGTGGGGAGTGACGGCCCGGGGGCTGACGAGCGAAGGGGTGGAGACGGATAGGGGTCTGTACACCGCCCGCTGGATCGTGGGGGCCGATGGCCTGAACTCTCGCG
Organism: uncultured bacterium; assembly: GCA_938016625.1. Lineage (GTDB taxonomy): Bacteria > Acidobacteriota > Thermoanaerobaculia > Multivoradales > JAHEKO01 > M0029. The sequence goes on from CALILB010000028.1 coordinate 3,405, forward strand.
TGCGTCGATGGGCGGGGCTGGGGGAGAAGAGAGGCCGGATTCGGCGCTTTGGCGTGCGGCGACACTTCGCTGTCGCACCGTGGACCGATCTGGTCGAGGTCTACTGGGCAGCGGGGTGTGAGGCCTATGTGACCCCGGTCTCGGGACGGGAGGTCGGTGTCGCCCTGCTGTGGAGCGGGGAGAAGGCGGGCTTCGACCGATACCTCCAAAAGGTCCCACAGCTCGAGGCCCGGCTCGCGGGCGCGGCCGTGACCACCAGAGATCGGGGCAGCGGGCCGTTGGCACAACGGGCACGGAGGGTCTGTCGTGGGCGGGTGGCGCTGGTAGGTGATGCCGCGGGTTATCTCGACGCCATCACCGGCGAAGGCCTGTCGCTGGCCTTCCATCAGGCGACGGCGTTGGCGACGGCGATCCGGCGTGGGGAACTCGGCTCTTATGCCGGGCAATGGCGACGGTCGAGCGCCCTGCCCTTTGCCCTGATCCGAGGTCTGCTCGTGGCCGAGCGACGACCCTGGCTTCGCCGCCGGCTGATCCGCACCCTGGCGGAGGAGCCCGCGCTTTTTGCACGGCTGCTTGCCATCCACACGCGGGAGCGGCCATTGCGGACCCTGGGTGTCGACAACACCGGCCGCTTGGTGTGGGGGTTGCTGCGGTAGACTTTTTCCAGGTCAACAATCGGTAGGACAAATGGCCAAGACGCAGTTTAGCTGGCGCGACATTCGCGCCGACGAGAGACCCCTGGGCAGATCCAATGGTCATGCCCAGTTCTCGCTGGCCCTAGTCTATGCCAACAGCTACCACATCGGTATGTCCAGCCTCGGCTTCCAAAGGGTCTACGATCTGGTCAACGGCACACCGGATTGGTCCTGCGAACGGTTCTTCACCGACGGCACCGGCAGCCCCCGGTCGGTCGAGACCGGGAGCCCCCTTGGTGGGTTTGGCGCCGTGGCCTTCTCGGTCTCGTTCGAGGAGGACTATGTCAACCTGCTGCAGCTTCTCCAGCGGGCAGGGATTCCACTCAGGCGCGAGGAGCGGCGGGCGGACGACCCGCTGATTCTCCTCGGAGGGTCCTGCGCGGCCATCAACCCGCTGACCCTGGCAGCGTTTGTCGACATCTTTGCCCTCGGTGCGGCCGAGAATCTGTTGCCCAGCCTGCTGGGGTCGTTGGCCGAGGAGAGCTCGCGCGAGGCGGTGATGGAGCGCCTGGCGGGCACGCCGGGATACTTTGTTCCGGCCTACCATCGGCCACAGGAGTTTGGCGGTGTCGAGAAGCTCAAGAAACTCGATCTGACAGCGGAGCAGATGGGTATGCCCGGTCACCTTCCGACTACGGCCATCGTCACACCGCGGACCGAGTTCTCGCAGAAGTTTCTGGTCGAGATGTCGAGAGGCTGCCCGGAGAAGTGCCGTTACTGCTGGGCCACTTTTGGCATGGGTCGATTCCGCTGGCATCCGAGCGAGTTCATCCTGGAGTCGCTCGAGCGGGCCCGAGCGGTCACCGACCAGGTCGGCTTTGTGGCCACCGCGGTGGGTGATCATCCCGAGATCGAGCGCATCCTCCAGGAGGCCAACCGGCAGGGCTTTCGCAGCGCCGTCTCCTCGATCCGCATCCCGGCGGTGACCGCGGGTGTGCTCGCGGCGCTGCACGACTCGGGGGACCGCTCCATCACCCTGGCACCGGAGACCGGTAGCGATGAGCTGCGTGTCAAGCTCAACAAGCCGATACCCAACTCGCTCCTCTTCGACAAGGTGCGGATGATCTTCCAGGAGGGCTTCACCCAGCTGAAGCTCTACTTCATCATCGGGCTACCCGAGGAGACCATGGACGACGTGGAGGCCATTCTCGAGGTGGCGGCCAGATGCCGGGAGATCATGCTCGAGGAGCTCTCGCCCCGAGGCATCATCGGTCAGATCGACCTGGGGACCAACATCCTCGTCCCCAAGCCCTACACCGGCTGGCAGCGAGAGGCGATGGCGGACCCTAAGACGCTCGGCCGAAAGATCACCCGGCTCAGAAAGGGTGCGGCCCGTCTACCGAATGTCTCTCTGGGTGCCATGTCCATCCGCCAGGCGATCTGGCAGACCTACATCACCAAGGCCGGCCCGGAGGCGGCGGAGATACTGGAGCAGGCAGCCGCCGGTATGGATCTTTCGGCCCTGCTGAGGAAGTACGCCCACCAGATCGAGCCCCTGGTGTTCGAGCGCAGAGAAGGGCACCTTCCCTGGCAGTTCCTGCGGGCGGGATAGCCCCCAAAGAGCGGGAGACCTCAAGACTCTTCTTGGGTGGGCGGGGTAACGTCCTTGATCGGGGGCTTGTTTACCGGTCCGACCGGCTGCTGCGGCGGGTTTGCCTTCATCGATCCCAAGAGCAGTGTGGCCAGCCCGAGCAAGATCTCATCGACAAAAGGGATGAGGTCGGGGATCACCAGGTCGAGGAGGAAGAGCGTGGCGGTGAAAGCAAACAGCTGGGGAAACTTCAAGCGGCCCGCAATTCGGTCTACAAGTTGGGTGAGCAGGCTCTTGGACTCGGTGGACATGGGCGTGGCCGAATCTTAACTCGAATCTCTCATTCACCCCGGCCGGGGAGCCGGCGCTCGAGTTCTTCGAGGGTTCGTGGCCAGTCGTCCTTGAGGAGCCTCGAGAGCGCCCTGTCGGCGAGGATGCGGCCACCGGTCTGACAGCCGGGGCAGTAGTTGGCCTGGTTCTGGGCATAGACGAGGCGTTGGATCGGCGCCCCACAGACGGGGCAGGGCTGTCGGTGCTTGCCGTGGACCGCCATCTCGGGCCGGAAGGCGGTTACCTTTTTGGGAAAGCCGTCGCCGGCTTGCGCCAGCAGGCGCTCGGTCCAGACGGTGAGTACCTCGCAGACAGCCCGGTAGAGGCTCTCTTTTTCACTGCCCGACAGCCGGTGCGTCTGTTTGAAAGGCGACAGTCCCGCCCGGTGGAGGATCTCGTCCGAGTACGCATTGCCGATACCGGAGAACAGCCGCGGGTCGGTAAGAGCCCTTTTCAAAGTGTGGTTCTCCCGCTCCAGCACCGCCGAGAAGCGGCCGAGATCGGTCTCCAGCACCTCGATCCCACCCGGGTCGTGTGTCGCGAGGGCCTCCTCGCCACGGACGAGATGGAGCGACGCACGCTTCTTGCTCCCGGCCTCGGTCAACAACAGAGAGCCGCCGGTGAAGTCGAAGGCGGCCACGCCTGAGCGTTTTGGGATGACCGCATCCGCGGGTCGCCAGCCAAGCCGGCCGGCGATCATCAGGTGGAGCACGAGGAAGAGCTCCTCCTCCAAACCGACGACGATGCGTTTGCCGAGACGTCGCAGCTCGCACACCCGACGCCCGTAGGCGGAAGCGAGAGGAGGCTCGACCGAGCGCAGCAGAAAGGGACTCGACAACCGCACACCGAGGAGTGGCTCGCCAACGATCCGCGGCCGCAGGGCATCGAGATAGACCTCGATATCGGGCAGCTCGGGCATGGGCTCGTGGCGGCGGGCTCGCCGCTCTCCTCTAAGACTCCGCCGGTGACGCCAGGGTGCTGGGGCCGACCCGGATGCGGGCATCGAGAGCGCAACTTTCGCCGCGGCCGGCGGCGGCGAGGAAAGGGTTGATGTCGAGCTCCTGGATCTGCGGGTGGCGCACGGCGAGCTGGGCCAGACGCAGCAGGACGTCCTGCAGCACCTCGAGATCCGCTGGAGCCTCACCACGCACACCGGTCAACAGCGCAAAGCCCCTGATTCCCCGGATCATCTCGAGTGCCTCGGAAGCGGTGAGCGGTGTAACCCCAAAACGCACATCGCGAAAGACCTCGACATAGCGCCCACCGAGCCCAAACATGAGGAGCGGGCCAAACCGTGGGTCGATGGAGATGCCAAAGATCACCTCGTGACCACCGCGTGCCATCGTCTGGACCAAGAATTGCTCGCTGGAGTGTCCGGCCGCCGCCAGCGAGCTTCGAATCTCGTCGACGGCGCCCACCAGCTCCTCCTCGTTCCGGAGGTCGACTTTTACCGCCCCCACATCGCTCTTGTGCACCACCTCGGGTGCCATGGCTTTGAGCACGACGGGGTAACCGATCTCGGCGGCGGCCGGTGCGACCCCTTCGCTTCCTGCCGCGATCCGCCACGGGGCCACCGGGATGCCGTAGAGCTCGAGGACTTCGAAGGCCTTGTCGTCGGGGAGGTAACCGTCGCCCGCCCCATCCAGGATCTCCGACACCCGGGTGTCATCGACCTCGAATGTGGGAGCGGTCTCCTCTTCGGGCTTACGGCGCCAGGCGGAGTAACGGTAAAGCTTGGCGAGGGCGCGGGCGGCCGATTCGGGGAACCGGTAGACCGGTGGCAGATCGGGACGCACCTTTACCTCGTCGTAGAAGTCCTCGGTGGCCATCATCACCGCGACCACCGGCTTTTCCTGGATCTCGATGGAGGCGGCGACCTGGTCCAGCACGTCGATGGGATTGGTCAGGAGCGGTGTCACGTTGATCACCATCACCATGTCGACGTTGTCGTCGGCCTGCACGATCCCCAGAGCGCGGGCGTAGTCCTCGGCGGTGGCCGAGGCGATCATGTCGACCGGATTGTTGACGCTGGCCTCGGGGGGTAGGAAGGCCTCGAGGCGCTGGCGGGTCGCCGGGCTGAGCTCGGCGATCTCCAGCCCGAGATCGACACAGGCATCCGTCGCCATGATGGCCGGGCCCCCGGCGTTGGTGACGATGGCGATCCGGCGGTCATAGGGCAACGGGCAGCGATCGAGAGCCGTAGCGATGTCGAAGAGCTCGTCGATGGTGTTGGCGCGGATGACACCACACTGCTCGAGAAAGGCCGAAACGGGAACGTCGGCACCTGCGATGGCGCCGGTATGGCTCGACGCCGCTCGCGCTCCCTCCTCGGTGCGGCCCGATTTGACGATCAGGATGGGCTTCTTGCGACTGACACGTTTGGCTATCCCGGTGAAGTGACGGGGGTTGCCAAAGGATTCGAGATACATGCAGATCACCCTGGTCGACGGATCGTTCTCCCAGTACTCGACGAGGTCGTTGCCCGACACATCGGCCTTGTTGCCCATCGAGGCAAACTGGGTCAGACCGATGCCCAGGTCGGAGGCGGCGTTCAAGATGGCCACCCCGAGGGCACCCGATTGACTGAGAAAGCCGATCGAGCCCCGCTCGGCCGAGGTGGGTGAGAAAGTGGCGTCGAGGCTCACGCCGGGGTCGGTGTTGATGACACCCATGCAGTTGGGACCGATCATTCGCACCCCTGCTTGGCGCACCGTCTCCTGGAGCTTGCGCTCGGCGGCCGCTCCCGCTTCCCCGGTCTCGGCAAAGCCGGCGGTGATGACTACGAGTCCTTTGACCCCGGCGTCGATGCACCCCTCGACCACCCCCTGGACTGCGGGCTGCGGCACCATGACCACCGCCAGATCCACGGGATCGGGTATGTCACCGACGGCAGGGTAGGCCTTGAGCGAGTGGATGACCCGCGCCTTGGGGTTGACGGGGAAGATGGCACCGGTGAACTCGCTCATCACGAGGTTGTGGAGCAGGGCAAAGCCGAGCGATGACCGATTCCGCGAGGCGCCGATGACCGCCACGTTGCGGGGCGAGAAGATGGGGTCGAGAGACTCTAACGGGTGGTCGATCGGCTGGTCGGTCATGCGGGGCATCTTATCGCCGAAGCGGCCGGCCTCCGTGCCGGCCGGCACGGAGGCCGGCCGCTTCAAAATGGATTACCTTTATCTCAAGCCCTCAGGCCGCCGGCACCAGCACCCTGAGCCGCTCGGGTGCCAGACCGATGGTCACCGGTAGGTGGTGTGGAATCCCGTCGCCGTCGACCTGGACGTTGATGGCCCCAGGTCCTCGAATCTCGACGGTTTCCACCTCGAAGCTCTCGACATCGGCCCGATCGAGATGTCGGCCGCGAAGAAAATCGACCGAGAAGCCGAGGGTGGAAGCCCGCCCACGTCCCCTAAAGAGCACCAGATCGAGCCGCCGGTCATCGGGAGTGGCGCCTGGTGCGAGGGCCAATTTGCCGCCGTAGTGCGGGAGATTGCAGACAGCGACAAAGGTGGCGCTCAGCTCGCGACCGTCGGCCACCAGCACCATTTCGGGATAGTCGTAAAGTGACCATTGGTAGAGCCCGGCGCCGAGCACTCCCATGCGCCCGAGATGCCGCTTGAGTCGGGGAGGCAGGCGGCCCATGATGCGGGCGTCGAGACCGGCCGAGGCCTGCATCAGAAAGATCTCGTCTTCGCACAGCCCGACATCGATTTCCCTCACACCCGCGTGGTGGAAAGCCGCCGCGGCCGGTAGGGGGCGGGCGGGAACACCGAGCGAGTAGGCGATGACGTTTGTGGTCCCCCCGGGAAGCGGTCCGAGGGCGGCCGGGGAACCCACGAGACCCGCCGCCGTCTCGCGTAGGGTGCCGTCGCCGCCAAAGGCAAAGACAACCTCCACACCCTCGACGGCGGCCTCGCGGGCGAGCCGGGTGGCGTGACCCGGCTCGTCGGTCGGCCGCGCTTCGATCTCGTAGCCACGCTGGGCGAGCGCGGCCAGCAGATCCCGGGCCAGCACCGGTGTGCGCCAGCGACCGGCCTTGGGGTTGTAGATCAGAACCGATCGGCGCATGGAATCGGTGTTCTCTGCTTCGGTGTCGGGACTGTCCTAGAACAGGGTCGGGTTGGCGCCCTTGGCCGGCGGAGTCAAGCCGAGGTGCTGATAGGCCTTTGGTGTCGCCACCCGTCCGCGGTTTGTGCGCTGGAGAAAGCCCTCCTGGATGAGAAAGGGCTCATAGAGGTCTTCCAGTGTGCCGTGGTCTTCACCAACCGCCGCTGCGATGGCCTTGATACCCGCCGGACCACCGCCGTAATGCTCGATCAGGGTAGTCAGGATCTTGCGGTCGACCTCGTCGAAACCCAGCTCGTCGACCTCCAGCAGCTCGAGCGCCCGGCGTGCGGTGTCGATATCGATCCTCCCCTCGCCTTCCACCTGGGCGAAGTCCCGCACCCGGCGCAAGAGACGGTTGACGATCCGCGGGGTGCCACGGCTGCGGCGGGCGATCTCCACTGCCCCATCCCCGTCCATGCCGACGTGAAGAAGACTGGCCGAACGGGTGACGATCTCGGCCAGGTGCTCCGGCTGGTAGAAGTCGAGCCGGTGGACGATACCGAAGCGGCCCCTGAGCGGTGCGGTGATGAGACCGGCGCGGGTGGTAGCGCCGACCAGGGTGAAACGGGGGAGCTCGATCTTCATCGTCCGCGCTGCGGGTCCTTGTCCGATGACCAGGTCGAGCGCAAAATCCTCGAGCGCCGGATAGAGAATCTCTTCGACGGTCGGACCGAGACGATGTATCTCGTCGATAAAGAGCACCTGACCCGCCTCGAGATTGGTGAGAATGGCGGCCAGATCTCCGGCGCGCTCGAGCACCGGCCCCGAGGTGGTTCTGAGCGAGGAGCTCATCTCCTCGGCGATGATGTTCGCCAGCGTTGTCTTTCCCAGGCCGGGTGGGCCGAAGAGGAGCACGTGGTCCAGTGCCTCGCGGCGCTCCCGCGCGGCCTGGATGAACACCCGGAGCTTGTCGACGATGCGAGTCTGACCGATGTACTCGTCGAGTGTCCTCGGGCGCAGCGACTGCTCGATGGTGAGATCTTCCGGGTCGGGGCTGCCCGAGAGCAGAGAGCGATCGTCGGTCACGTGGTCATTCTAACCGCTCGCAAGCCCGACCACCGCCGGCGGGTAGCGAGGCGTCGGTGCTGTGGCTGCTAGAGGCGTGCCAGGCTCTGGAGGCTGGCGCGGAGGAGCTCGTGGGAGGCCGCGTCCGGGTTGTCCTGCTGCGCTTGGGCGAGTGTCCGCTCGGCTTCGGCCCGCTTGTAGCCCAGATTGACCAGGGCCAGGACGAGATCCTCCCCTTCGGCGGTCCTGGCCGCCGAAGGCACCTCGGCCGCCAGCTCCTGGACGCGGTCTTTGAGCTCGAGGACAAGCCGGTCCGCGGTTCGTTTGCCGATACCCGGGATGGTGGCCAGCCGCGCCGTGTCACCGTCGGCACGCGCGCCGAGGAGGACTTCGGGTGGCAGACCCGAGAGAATCACGCGGGCCAACCGCGGGCCGACGCCACCGACAGCGATGAGCTTTTCAAACAACAGCTTTTCGCGCTCGGTCCAGAAGCCAAAGAGCTCGATCGTGCCCTCTCGCATGTGGGTGTGGATAAAGAGCCCGATCGGTCGGTCGGTGCCGACTTTTTCGATCTCGTAGAAAGTGGAGAGCGGGATCGCGACGTCGTAGCCCACCCCGTTGAGATCGAGGAGGACTCGCTCCGGGGTCGAGCGGCGAGGTGTCCCTTCGAGATAGCCGATCATTGAAGGGTTGTTGTCATCAGGTGCCGGTCGCCGGCTCGCCGGCCGGTTCGAGCGACTCCAAGAGCTGGCTGTCGTAGCGGACATTCAGCTCCTCTCGTCGCTGGCTGAGAAGCGAACCCAGCATGAGATTGAGCTTCTGCTCGCGAACCGTTGCCCGGGTCTGTTCTTTCGCGGCTGCAAATTCGTTGTGGTCGAACCGCTGGCGCTCGGTGACCTCGAACAGGACGGCGCTCGCCTCGTGCACCAGGGGGCCTCCGAGATCACCGGTCTCCAATTCGAGGGCCGCGGCCGCGACAGCGGTGGCCTGACCGAGGCTTCCCACTGGCCCGCCACTTCCAAACAGCGTGCTCTCCTCGATCTCCAGGTTCAACTCGGTGGCGAGGTCCTCGAAGGTCTTCTCATCTGCGAGCGCCTCACGGGCCGCAACCAGCCGCTCACGGGCGAGCTCGAGCTGTCGCTCGGTGCCGAGCGCCATCTCGACCTCGATCCTTACCTCGTTCAACTCGGGAACCCGGGGTTGCTGTACATCGCGCAAAGCGATGACGGCCCAGCCCCTCGACACCCGGACCGGGTCCGAGATGTTGCCGGTCTCGAGCTCGAACGCGGTGACCGAGAAAGCGGTCGCCCTGCCGATCCCGGGGACGTTGTCATCCCGGCCAAACGGATCGGAGGTGTGGAAGGTGACACCGCTCTCGCCGTCGGCCAGGGCCTGGAGGGCCGCAGGGTCGCTGAGGCCCTCGGCCCGGATCCGGTCGGCGAGCTCGCTCGCCTTGCTCTCGGCCAGGGTGCGCGAGCGGTCACCGAGCATCTGCGAGCGAACACGCTCCCGGGCGTCGTCGAAAGGCAGCAACCCCGCCTCCTGGCGATCCAGTACCTGTATGAGGTGATACCCGAAGTCACTGCGGATCGGACCGACGAGGTCACCCGGTTGGGCGGAGAAAGCAGCCTGCTCGAACTCGGGCACCATCTGACCGCGGCCAAAGAACCCAAGATCACCACCGCGTATTTTGCTCCCGGGATCCTCCGAGATCTCACCGGCGAGAACGGCGAAGTCCGCCCCGGCCGCGACCTGCTGGCGCACCTGGGTAAGCTCGCTTTCAGCCTCTTCGGCCGAGCGATCGGCACCGACCCGGAGCAGGATGTGCCGTGCCTGGACCTGCTCGTCCTGGGTGAACTCGTCGGGCCGTTGGTCGTAGTAGGCACGAATCTCCTCGTCGGGAATCTCGAGCGATTCCTGGAGCAGACCGGGATCGATGAGCAGATACTCCACGACCCGTTTCTCGGGGATGCGGTAGTCCTCGGAGCGAGTGTCGAAAAACGCCTCGACCTCCTCGGGCGCCAGCGAGACATTCGCGGCAAAGCGCTCGGAGGGGAGTTGGAGGAACCGGATCTTGGCCCTCTCGACCCGCTCGCGGTAGGCCTGCTCCACCTCCTCGTCGGTGACGAAGAGGTTCTGGGACAAGACGCTTTCCACCCTTCTGTTGAGCAGGTCCTGGCGGACGCTGGCTTCGAAGTCGTCGATCGTGAGTCCGTTGGACCTCAGGATCTGGCGGTAGGTCTCCTCGCCCACAAAGCCACCTTCGGCGTCGAGGAAGACCGGGAGGCCGAGAATGTAGCGTCGGATCTCCTCGTCGGCCACCCGAATGCCCATCCGGTCGGCTTCTGCCAGCATGATCTTGTCATTGACCAGGCTGTCGAGAACCTGCATCGGCAGGCCGGTCTGGCGCGCCATCTCGGGCGTGAATTGCTGACCGTAGGCCCTTCTCAGATTCTCTTCGGCCTGACGGTACGTACGCTCGAAGTCACCGTAGGTCACCTTGTAGCTGCCGACCGTTGCCGCGGCGTCGGAGGCTGTGCTGCCTCCTATTTTGGCGCCGCCAAAGCTCTGGAAGACGAAGAGGATAAAGACCGCTATGACCAGCCAGAGGACCCAGCTTAAATACTTGAGGTTGTCGCGAAAGACCTTGAGCATGGAAATCTCCGTGCGCGCGGAGGCGCGAGAAAGAGCGACAGTCTAGCAACAGGCGGGTGCGTGGACAAGCGATTTGGCACTCATCTGGGTGTCGACAACCCCAGATTTATGAAGGCTTTGTGCTATATTCGCCTGCTTGTAACGCCCGCGGGTTGGGCAACTTCTAAGAGACAATCGACAGATGGCATTTGCTTCGTTTCTCCGTTACTTCTCCAACGACCTGGCCATAGACCTGGGAACCGCCAATACCCTGGTCTACGCCCGCAACAAGGGCATCGTGGTGCGGGAGCCTTCGGTCGTGGTGGTCAACAAGATGACCAATCGGATCGAGGCGGTGGGCAGCGAGGCCAAAGCCATGTTGGGCCGAACGCCCGGCAACATCCAGTCGATCCGGCCCATGAAGGATGGTGTCATCGCCGACTTCGAGGTCACCGAGCGGATGCTCGAGTACTTCATCAAGAAGGCTCACGGGCGGAAGATGTATGTCCACCCGCGGATCGTCATCGGTGTCCCCTCGGAGATTACCCAGGTCGAGAAGCGGGCGGTCAGAGACTCGGCGACCCGGGCCGGCGCCTCGGAAGTCTTCCTCGTGGAGCAGGCGATGATGGCCGCCATCGGGGCCGGACTCCCCATCACCGAGCCGTCGGGCAACATGATCGTAGATGTCGGTGGCGGCACCACCGATGTGGCGGTGATCTCCCTGGCCGGGACGGTATACAGCCGCTCGGTGCGGATCGCCGGCAATGAGATGGACGACGCCATCATCCAGTACCTCAAACGCAAATACAACCTGCTGATCGGTGAGCGGTCATCCGAGCTGGTCAAGATGGATGTCGGCTCCGCCTTTCATCTCAAAGAGGAGATCAAGCTCGAGATCAAGGGCCGGGATCTCATCGAGGGGGTCCCCAGGATCCTCACGGTCACGGATGAAGAAATCCGCGAAGCCCTGACCGAGCCGGTCAACACCATTGTCGAGGCGGTTCGCATGGCGTTGGAAAGGACGCCACCCGAGCTGTCGGCCGACATCATGGACAAAGGAATCGTGCTCTCCGGCGGCGGCTCGCTGCTGCGGGGGCTGGATCAAAGGCTGCGCACCGAGACCGGGCTTCCGGTGGTGCTCGCCGAAGACCCGCTGTCGTCGGTGGTCTTGGGGACCGGTAGGGTCCTCGAGGACATAGATCTATTGCGTAAGGTGTCGATCCGCTGAGATCGAAGGCCATCTCGATCACTGACCCGGGTCGCCGACCCTTCCTCTGACCCGTGACCGAGGTCCGAACCCGCTGGCTCCTGATCCTGCTCGTCCTGGGGCAGCTCTTTCTTCTGGCCGCCCAACTTCCCGCACCCGGCACCCAAGCAAGCTTTCTAGAGACCGCGGCGCTGCGCGCCGTGGCGCCCTTTGCCAACGTCGTCGCCGCCGGCGCACGCCTCGGTGGGGCGGTGGTGCAAGACCTGGCGCTGCGGCGCACACTGGTGGCGGAGAATCGCCGGCTGCGGACCGAGGTGGTAGAGCTTCGGCAGCGCACGATCCACCTCGAGGGCCTGGAAGAGTCGGTTCTGCATCTGACCGAAGCGGTGGAGTATGCCGAGGGTGCGAACTATCCGCTGGTGCTGGCGGACATCGTTTTTATCGATCACACCTCCTGGCTCCAGACCTTGGTGCTGTCGGTAAAGGAGGGCACCGTCTCGGTCAACCAGCCGGCGGTGGTGGCCGAGGGCTTGGTGGGGCGCGTGGTGGTGGCGTCGGGACCCTACGCCAAGGTGCAGCTGATCACCGATCGCTCCGCCAGCGTCGGCGGGATGATCGACCGCACCCACCGACAGGGCGTGGTGCGCGGCGCGGGACGGGGCTCGCTGGAGTTGGATTTCGTGCCCTTGCAGGCGGACGTGCGGGTGGGTGACGTTGTTCTCACCGCCGGCATCGACGGTATCTATCCACGCGGGATTCCCGTCGGCACGGTGGTGGCCGTGGAGCCGGGAAGCGAGCTGTTCCACAACATCAGATTGAGTCCCAGGGTGGACTTTGGCGTGCTCGATGTGGTCTATCTGATCGAGCGTGAGTCGGTACCCGAGAGGGTGAAAGAGGCGCTTCCCGATGAGGAGCCTTAGATTTGCAGCAGCACTGGTGGTGGCGACACTGATCCACGTCGCCGGCGCCCGGCTGTTCCCCGATTTCTCCTCCGCCATCGACCTGTTTCTGCTGATCGTCGTCTTCAATGCGCTCGATGGGAACACGCTGGCCGGCATGCTGGGCGGTCTGGCGGCCGGCCTTGTCACCGACGCGTTGACCGGCGGCCCGTTCGGGATCCACGGCCTCGCTGATACGATCGTGGGTTACGGCACCGCCTATGCGGTCCAGCGGTTGGTAATCCAGCGCGTCACCGGGGTCTTTCAGATGTTTGCACTGGCCGCCGCGACCCAGCAGGCGCTGTTGATGGGGGTGTCGTTGCTGCTGCTGCCGAGCCCGGAGGCGCCACGTATCTTGTGGCTGATGGTGAGAATTGTCAGCAGCGGGATCCTGGGCAGCGCCCTCTATCTGGCCGACAAACGGCTGCGGTCGACGGCAGAGGGGTGGCAGACGGCGCGCTCATCGAAAATCCGGTTCGACAAATAGGCATGGAATAGTGAAGAGGGTCCGAGAACATCGCGACGCGCTGGTCAGACGGCTGCCGGCACTCCAGATCGCCGTGGCAGCGGCCTTCGTGGCCGTGGTGGGCAGTTACTGGTTCGTCCAGGTTGTCCAAGGTGACTACTATCTGGTGCTGGCCGAGAACAATCGCCTGAAGGAGATTCCCGTCGAGGCCGCCCGCGGCCTGGTCTTCGATAACGATAGCCGCCTGCTGGTGGAGAATGTCCCCAGTTACAACCTGTTGATCGAGGTGAGCAGAAGCAGTGACGTCGAGAAGAGTCTCGAGTTTGCCGCCGGGATCCTTGACCGGCCCAAGAGCGAACTGGCGGACGTTCTAGAGCGTCATCGCTCAGCCGTCCGCTTCCGCGCGGTTCTGGTGGCCGAAGATCTCACCCTTTCGGAGGTGGCCAAGTTTTCGGCTTCGGCGCTCGAGCACCCGGAGTTCGAAATCGATGTGAGCCACCTGCGTCTCTACCGGTTCGGTCACATCGCCGCCCATGCGCTGGGGCACCTCGGCCAGGTCTCGGAAGCCGATTTGAGGCGCTCTGAAAGTCCCTATCGAGCCGGAGACCTGGTTGGCAAGAGTGGTGTGGAGCAGTCGTATGACCTCGATCTCAAGGGTGACGATGGAAAGCGGGTGGTCATTGTCGACAGCCGTGGTCGGCTTCTCGAGGAGCACGATGAGGAGTCGGCGGTGGTGGGAGACGACCTCGCGCTGGCACTAAGCGTAGAGCTGCAACAAGAAGCGGCCCGCTTCTTCGAGGGCAAGACCGGAGCGGCGGTTGCGCTCGATCCCCGGACAGGCAAAGTGCTCGCTTTGCTCTCATCGCCCTCCTATGACCCGAATCTCTTTTCACGTCGATTGGACCAGGAGGCTTGGCGCCAACTGGTCGATGACCCCAGGCACCCGCTGCAGAACCGAGCCATCCAGAACGCCTATCCACCGGGATCGGTGTTCAAGATCGTGATGGCGATTGCCGGCTTGAGCGAGAAGATGGTGGCTCCTCACCACCGGGTCTTCTGCCCCGGTTCGACAAAGATCTACAATCGCCGCTTTCGCTGTTGGAAGCGGGGCGGGCACGGGTGGATGGATCTGCGCTCTGCCCTCAGGGAGTCCTGCGACGTCTACTTCTACCACTTGGGCAAGAGGCTGGGCATCGATCCAATAGCCCGCTACTCGCGGCTTCTCGGGTTCGGTCGACCGACCGGGCTCGACGTAGCGGGTGAAAAGAGCGGCCTTGTTCCCGATGCGGAATGGAGCCTCGAGCGGCGCGGTACCCCGTGGTATCCGGGAGAGACCATTTCGGTAGCCATCGGCCAGGGTCCCATACTGGTGACCCCGATGCAGTTGGCCTCGGCGGTGGCGACGGTGGCCAATGGTGGTTTTCGTATTGCCCCCCGGCTGGTCGATTCGCAATCGCCAGCGGAGATCGAGTCGCTGCCGCTCGACCCCAAGGTGCTCGAGTTTGTTCGCCAGGCGCTGTGGGGCGTGGTCAACGAGCAGGGGACCGGAGCAAGGGCCCGGGTCCCCGGTCTCGATGTTGCGGGCAAGACCGGCACCGCGCAGGTCGTCGCACAGAAGACCTGGATCGAGAGCGAGGATCTGCCCGCAGCACAGCGCGACCACGCCTGGTTTGCTTCCTTTGCGCCGGTCGACGATCCCCGCCTGGTGGTAGTGGTCTTTGTCGAAAACGGAGGCAAGGGCTCGACGTCGGCGGCGCCACTGGCCAAGCAACTCTATGAGATCTACTTCAGGGACTTTCTCGAGCTTCGGCGGCCTGCCTGAAGAGTCGGCGGCACTGCGGCACCTGGCGAGGGTGCGCTGGGGGCTGCTGGTGGCGGCACTTCTCTTGTCGCTTGTGGGCTTGGCAACGGTTCACAGTGCAAGCTCGGAGATGGGCATCGACTATCTCCCCCGCCAAGCGCTGTGGGTGGCGCTGGGGATGGTGGTCTTTCTAGTGGCATTCAGCGTCGACCACCAGATCCTGACCAAGTTCGCCTGGCCGATCTATCTCACCGGCGTGGCGCTGTTGATCCTGGTGCTGTTCGTCGGGCAGGAGGCGGGTGGCTCGCAGAGCTGGTTGGGTATCGGTTCCTACCGTGTCCAACCCTCGGAGTTCGCCAAGATCTCCACCGCGTTGATGCTTGCCCGCTATCTGGCGGGGGTGAACAGGCGCTATTTGCGGCTGCCCCAGATCGCCATTGTCGTCCTGATCGTCTGTGTGCCGATGGCCCTGGTGGCGCTCTCCCCGGATCTGGGTGGTGCCGCCATGTTTCTGCCGATGGCGGGGGGGATGCTGGTGGTGGCGGGTATTCGTTGGCGGTTCGTGGTGGCCGGAACCATCACCGTCGTTCTGCTCGGGACGGGTCTATGGCACTTCGTGATGCTCGACTATCAGAAGGATCGGGTCATGACCTTCTTGTCACCCGACCGCGATCCCCTGGGCGCGGGCTATCAGTTGCAGCAGAGCAAGATCGCGGTCGGATCGGGACAACTGGCCGGCCGGGGATACCAACAGGGCACCCAGAGCCAGCTCAGATTTCTACCTGCTCGGCACACCGATTTCATCTTTGCGGTGCTGGCCGAGGAGTGGGGTTTTCTGGGCGTGGTGACGGTACTTGGCCTCTATGCGGCCTATATCTTCAATGGGGCTCGGGTTGCCGGCAGGGCCCGCGATCGTGAGGGGGTGCTGCTGGTCGCGGGCTTGCTGGCCGGTTTTACCTTTCATGTCATCTACAACACGTCGATGGTGGTCGGACTGGTGCCGATTACCGGGATCCCCCTACCCTTCCTCTCCTATGGCGGCTCGTTCACCCTGGCCAACTTCATCATCGCCGGACTCATCCTGGGAATAGACTTCAGAAGATTTGTCAACCGGTAACAACTCGCTGCCAATGCCGGATTCGGCCTCGGAGCACCCATTGTCGAGCGTCTTGCTGATCGAAAGCGACCCCCATCGAGCAAGAGCGGCACTGCTCGAGGAGGATCGGGTGGTGGAGATCCTGATCGAGCTGCGGGCCGGCCGGGCCGGGGTCGTCGGCAACATCTTCAAAGGACGTGTGGCGAGGGTGGTGCCCGGCATCCAGGCGGCCTTTGTGGACATCGGGCTCGAGCGCAACGCCTTCCTCTACGCCGGTGATGTCATCGAGGAGCAGGAGACGGCGGGTGTCGAGAGCACCGCACCGGGTAGCCCGCAAGCCGTTGACCAAAAGCCGATCGAGGAGCTGCTGACAGCCGGCCAGGAGCTCCTCGTCCAGGCGGTCAAGGATCCTCTCCCCAACAAGGGGACACGTGTCACTACGCACATAACGCTGCCTGGGCGGCTGCTGGTGTTGCTGCCGACGGTGAGCAAGGTCGGTGTGTCGCGTCGGATCGAGGACGAAGGAGAACGGCAGCGACTCGAGGAGCTGCTGACCGAGCACCTGCCGGCAGGGGGCGGCGTCATCGTGCGCACAGCGGGTGCGGGCCGCGAGGCCGATGAGTTCATCCGCGAGTTGGAGCGATTGCGCGCGGAGTGGGAAGGCCTGATCGAAAAGTCGCGGTCGATGTCGGCGCCGGCCGTTGTCCACCGGGAGGAGGAGTTGGCGATCAGGGTCGTGCGCGACCTGCTGGAGACCCATTTCGAGGCGATCTGGGTGAGCGATGCCGAGACCGCGGAGAGAATTCGCAGTTTTCTTGCCGCCTGGGAACCGGAGCTGGTGGACAAAGTCCGGGTATCCGATGCTCCGGAGAATCTGTTCGAGCGCTTTGGCGTCGAAGACGAGATCGAAGCGACCCTGCGCCACAAGGTGTGGCTCGACTCCGGTGGTCACATCGCTATTCATCCGACGGAGGCCCTGGTCGCCATCGACGTCAACACCGGCCGCTTTGTCGGGGAGCAGGACCTCGAAGCCACCGTGCTCCAGACCAACCTGGAGGCGGCTCGCGAGGTCGCCCGCCAGATCCGTCTGCGCGATCTCAGCGGCATCCTGGTCGTGGACTTCATCGACATGGAGGTGCCGGAGAACCGGGATGCCGTCCTCTCCGCCTTCGAGCAGGAGTTGCAGCGGGATCGGGCCAAGAGCCAGGTCCTCGGGATCTCGGAGTTCGGGCTGGTGCAGGTCACCCGTAAGCGGGGGCGGCAGAATCTCGGGCGTCTGATGACGCAGGACTGCCCCTATTGCCGGAGCCGTGGGCGGATCAAGTCGCTGTCGACGATCTGTTTGGATCTGCGGCGGGAACTCCTCCGTGGCCGCTCGGGATTCGAGGGGACACCCCTGGTCGTGCGGGTCCATCCGGAGGTCGGGCAGGCCCTGGTAGGCGCCGAGCGAGGGGTGCTGGAGGAGATCCGAGAGGTATTGAACACCGAGATCGTGATCGAACAGGACTCCCACCTTCATCACGAAGCGTTCGAGATCGAGAAGGGCTGAACTGGTGATGTCCGAGGGGGGGACAGCGACATCCCATCCAGAGGTCAGAGAGCTCGCGGTCGAGGGTTATCTGGGGGAGGTGACAGATGCCTTCGAGCTCGAGGACCCGGCGCGGACCGTACAGCTTCTGGTGGACCCGGCCAACGCCAAGGAGACCCTGCACTGGGGCCGCCACTATCTCTACACCGTGGAGATCGAGACCCCCGCGGGTCCGGTCGAAGTCGTCGTCAAGCAGTTTCGTAATCAGGGGTTGTGGGCGCAGCTGCGCCGCAAGCTGGGTGGTAGCAAGGCGCTCAAGAGCTGGCGCGGGGCCCTGGCGGTGGTTCAGGCCGGGGTGGCCACCCCGGAGCCACTGATGTTTGTCGAGTCGATGGCACCCGACGGGCCGTCGTTCTTCATCTCGCGCCGCCTGCCGGAATTCTTCGAAGCGCGCTATCTGTTCCGCGCCCTGAACGCCGGGAGCGAGGCCGAGCTCTTCCCGCAGGTGGATGTCCGGGAGTTTCTCGAGACAGTGGGAAAGACGCTCCGTCGCCTTCACGACGGTGGCGTCTGGCACCGTGACGTATCGGTCGGTAACGTGCTCGTGCATTACACCGAGGGGCGAGGCGACGAACCCACGATCTATCTCGTCGATCTCAATCGAGTCCGAGTCGACCGCCGGCTGACCACCGCTCGGCGAACACAGGACCTCTGCCGACTCCGCATCTTCGGCTCCGCCCGGCAAGAGATCTTTCTTCGTGCCTACTGGGGTCCAGACCAGGGTGGGTTCGCGGCCAAGCGGCTCCTCTACCGGCTCTGTTTTCACGGGTTCTTGACCAAGGTGTGGATCAAGAAGTGGTTGCGCGCTCCCTTCCGTTCGCTGGTGGCCGCGATAAAGCCGCGGCACGGCCATGTCCACCTGCCGGCGGCGCCCGCCGACACCTCCAAGCGGGACAAGGCGGTTTGGGATCCGCTGTCGGATCAGCCACATCAGCACGCGGGTCGGCTGGAGAAACTCTCGGTGCGACTCGGAGAGGCGAGAGATCTCGGGGGAATGGCCTGGTTGGCGGTGAGCCACCTGCCCCAGATGCGTCGCCGCTATCTCGAGCTCAAGCAGGAGCTGTATCGCCAGCCCCATTCCTGGGGCGAAGTCGGTGTCGCCGTGCGCCCCGGGGAGGGCGACTCCGAAGATCTGCTTGCCGCGCTCGAGGAGCTGGGGGTCAAAAACGTCCTCCTGCGACTCCATCCCTGGCAGGAGGATCATACGGCCGAGGAGGCCCTCGCCCGGGAGCTGGCCGCGAGGGGATGTGATCTGACCTACGCGCTGCCGCAGAATCGGGAGCTGGTCCGCGATCCGGCCCGGTGGCAAGGGGCGATCGACGAGCTCGCAGAGCGGTTCCTGGCCTACGGTCACCGCTTTCAGGTGGGCCAGGCGATAAACCGAAGCAAGTGGGGGGTGTGGAACCTGCGGGAATATCAGCGCATGGTGGCGACGGCGACCGAGATTCTGCGTCGACGAGACGGGGTCGAGGTGCTGGGCCCGGCGGTGATCGACTACGAGTTTCACGTCACCGCCGCGATTCTCAATCTGCCCCGCGACGAGCTCTATTTCGACATCGTCTCCAGCCTCCTGTATGTCGATCGGCGGGGAGCACCGGAGAATCGCCAGCTCGGATTCGATACCGTCGACAAAGTAGTGCAGCTGAAAGCGATCGCCGAGACCGCTCGCAACTCGAGCGGGCGGAGCTGGATCACCGAGGTCAACTGGCCATTGCGCGAGGGCCCACACTCACCGGCCGGACGCGCCGTGTCGGTCGACGAGGAGCAGCAGGCCGACTATCTAGCCCGCTACTATCTTCTGGCCCTCGGCACAGGACTTGTCGAGCGGGTCTACTGGTGGCAGTTGGCAGCGCGGGGCTACGGCCTGACGGTGAGGACCGAGAGCGGTGAGCTCCGCCGCCGTCCGAGCTTCAAGGCCTTGGCAACACTTGCCCGCCACCTCGAAGGCGCCACCTTTCTCGGAACTCTGCCGAGTGCCGAGCCGGTTCGTCTCTACCTGTTCCGACAACGGGACGGAGAAGAACTGGTTGTGGGCTGGACGACAAACGGCCGGGTGGGCGCCGTTCTTCCGCGGGCCGTCGGCCGACTGGTCTCGCGGGACGGAAAAGATGTCGACCCGCCATCGGGGACCGAGGTGGAAGTCGACGGCTCGCCGCGCTATTTCTGGCTCGAGCCGTCATGAAACCGGCGGTGGGCTCGGACGAGGCGCTCGCGGTCTTTCACCCGCTCGTCGCCGATTGGTTCCGACAACGCTTTGGCACACCCACCGAGGTTCAGAGCGGCTCGTGGCCGCGGATCGCGGCCGGTGAGCATGTTCTGATCACGGCTCCCACGGGTAGCGGCAAGACGCTGACCGCCTTTCTCTGGGCCCTCAATCAGCTCTTGACCGGCAGCTGGTCGGGTGGACGGGTGCGGGTTCTTTACGTCTCGCCGCTGAGGGCGCTGAACAACGACATCCAACGCAACCTCCTGGCTCCGCTGGGCGAGCTCGAGCAAGTCTTCGCCGACGCCGGGCACCAGGCCCAACCGGTCCGTGTGCTGACCAGGAGCGGCGATACCCCACCCGGCGAGCGTCAGCGCATGGTCCGTCACCCGCCCGAGGTGCTGATCACGACACCGGAGTCGCTGAATATTCTGCTCACCTCCCAAGGAGGCAGGGCGCTGTTGGGCGATCTGGCCTCGGTGGTTCTCGACGAGATCCATGCCGTGGCCGGGAGCAAGCGGGGTACCCATCTCGCCACTGCGGTCGAACGGCTGACCCTGCTCTCGGGCGAGCTCCAACGGATCGCTCTGTCGGCCACAGTCAAGCCGCTGGAGAGGGTGGCCCGGTTCATCGGGGGCTACCACCACCAGCCGCGAGCGGCCGGGTCGGAGGCGGGCTACGAGGCGCGGCGGGTTTCGATCGTCGCGGCCGCGACCGCAAAAAGCTACGATCTCGGAGTCCTCCATCCGGGAACGCCAGCCGACGAGTCACCCACGGCCGCCCTGCTTCCAGGACCGTCGAGCGGGAGTGTTTGGGACCCGCTGGTGGGAGATCTGCGCACGCGGATCAAAAAGCGACGCTCGACCCTGGTCTTTGCCAACTCGCGGCGGGTGACCGAGAGGCTCACCCGGCTCCTCAACGAAGACGAGGGCCGAGATCTCGCCTACTCCCATCACGGCTCGCTGGCACGAGAGATCCGCGCCGTAGTCGAGGAGAGACTCAAGGAGGGCCGGCTGGCGGCCATCGTGGCCACCAACTCGCTCGAGCTGGGTATCGACATCGGGTCGCTCGACGAGGTGGTCCTGGTGCAGACACCCCCCACCGTGGCCGCGGCGGTGCAGCGGATCGGGCGCGCCGGACACGGCGTCGGTGAAACGAGTCATGGTCGGCTCTATCCGCTGTTCGAGCGCGACTACCTGTCGGCGGCGGTGGTGGCAAGAAGTGTTCTGGATCAGGACATCGAAGAGGTGGCACCGATCAGCGGAGCCCTGGATGTGCTGGCCCAGATCGTGCTGTCGATGGTGGCCACCGAGAGTTGGGAGATGGATGATCTCTACGATTTCATCCGTACCTCTTATCCCTACCGCGAGCTGACACGGCGACAGTTCGACCTCGTGCTGGAGATGCTCGCCGGCCGCTACGCCGACAGCCGCATCCGCGAGCTCAAACCCCGGGTCTCGATCGATCGGGTCGTCGGCACCGTGGTGGGTCGGCGCGGCACCGCTCGCCTCGTCTACCTGTCGGGTGGCACGATCCCGGATCGCGGTTACTACCACCTGCGGTTGCAGGAGACGATGGCGAAGATCGGCGAGCTGGACGAGGAGTTCGTCTGGGAGCGCTCGATAGGGGACACTTTTACGCTCGGTGCCCAGAGTTGGCGTATCCGATCGATCACCCACAACGACGTGCTGGTCTCGCCGGCACACCGGAGCTCGGCGATGGCCCCGTTCTGGCGGGCGGAGGAGCGGGATCGCAGCTTCCACCTGTCGGCGAAGATAGGCGACTTTCTGGAGCAGGCCGAAGCCTTTCTCGCCACTCCCGGCGGCGGCGAGAAGCTGGCGCGGGAGGTTGCCGAGAACTACTGTCTCGATCCGGCAGCTGCGGCCCACCTGGTGGGGTTGCTGGAGCGCCAGCGCTCGGCCACCGGGTGTCCCCTTCCCCACCGCCATCATCTGGTCCTGGAGGAGGCGGCCGGAAACACCTCGCCCGATCAACGGCAGCAGGTGATTCTCCACACCTTCTGGGGCGGTGAGATAAATCGGCCCTTTGCGCTGGCGCTGGCGGTGGCCTGCGAGGACAAGCTCGAGCAGCCGGTCACCATCGAACACGACAACGATTCGCTGATGATCTCGCTGCCGCAGGAGGTCGAAGCGAGGCGGTTGCTGGAGCTCGTGCGTCCGGAGAACCTGGAGCAGCTGCTGCGTCTGCGGCTCGAGCGCACCGGCTTCTTTGGTGCCCGCTTTCGCGAAAGTGCGGGTCGGGCCCTGCT
>CALILB010000029.1 GCA_938016625.1 uncultured bacterium
GATCCCTTTTGGGTCGCACGTCTCGGTCTCGATCTCCTGATCCTCCCCAAGACCCGGCTGGACCTCCACGCCGACTACCGCGCCCGAGCCTTCGACGAGCTGGACAATGTCAAGACCGACGGCGTCACCCTGGGCGCCGCAATTCGCTTTAGGCTATAGAGAGCTTGCGGCCAGGAGCTCCTGGATGGCGTCCTCGACATCCTCGTCGGTGAACTGATTGTAAGGATCATCAGCGGTAAGCCGATACCGGCGCTCGCCGTCGGGGGCGTAGACATAGACCGCCGGTATACCGAGCAGATCCAGCTTGACAAAGCCCTCGGTGACGATCTCGTCCATCAGAAAGTTGGCGAAGACCGCCTTCTGCTTATCCAGGAACTCACGGGCGAAGGCTATGGCATCGGCATCCTCCCGGTCATCCAGACACATGGAGACAAAGGTCACCCCTCGGGGAGAGTACTCGTGGAAGAGCTCGACCATCTTTGGAAACCGCTCCACACAGGGGACACACCAGGTCGCCCACATGTCCACCACCACGATCCGGCCTTCGAGCGCCGCCAGCTCCTGTTGCCACTGCTCGAAGGTGACGGGGGTGAGAGAGACTTCGACGCTCTCCTCGGTCTCCCTAGGCGCACTCCCCGCGCAGCCGATCATCGCGACCATAGCCAGCGCCAGGCCGAACAGCGCAACTTGCTTTGACACGGAGAACTAACTCCCGGGCTGCTCGTACTCGACCGAGCAACCGTGAGCCCGGGTCTCGGTGATCGTCACCGACTTGCCGGCCAGAATCTCGGCCACAGCATCAGTCACATAGAAGTCGGTGGGCTCACCCTGGGTGTAGTTGATGTTGCCATCGCGGCGCTTGGCCGCCGGCGAGTTGTGTAACAGGCCCATGTAGACCAGCTTGCGATTCTTGTCGAAGACAAAGTATTCGGGGGTGCGAGTGGCACCCAGCTGGCGACCGAGCTCCTGGCTCTCGTCGAAGACATAGGTGAAGTTGTAGCCCGCGTTGGCTCCATGCTTCTTCATCGCCGGCAGTCGGTCCTCTTCTCGATGGTTGACGCTCACACCCACCACCCGCACGTCCTTCCCCTCGAGCGAGTCGACCAGCGCCACCAGATCGCCGTCCATCCCCTTGACCCACGGACAGTGGTTGGCCAGAAAGACCAGGATCACCACCTCCTCGTCGAGGTCGCTGGACGAGAGCTTGGAGCCATCGGTCGCCGGCAAACTCTCGAAGCTGGGCATCGGCGCACCGATGTCGAGCACCGCGTTGTACTCGCCGGCCACCAGAGCACCGGAAACCAAGATTGCGGCCATAAAAACCACCATCACCGCTATTTGCCATTGCCGAGCAAGCATCTTCTTCCTCCTTTGACAGAGCGCCGGATCATAACAGCAACGTCATCTGGTAGCATGGGGCCAGCGAGCCTACTGATCGCTGAACGCCCAATTGCAGCAAGGGTCGTACACCCAGGCTCGCGGAGGAGGAATTATGGCTACCAACCAAGCATCCATGGCACGCCGCCAGCGGGAGCGCGAAAGACAGCAGCGGCGACGGGAAAAAGAAGCCAAACGCCGGGAGCGCCAGGAGAAGAAGCGGGCCGACAAAGAGGCCGGACTCGACTCCAAGGGCCCGGAGATCGACTGGAGCGCCGCGGTACGCGCCGAAAAGATCGAGGTCGAAGAAGAGGAAGCCGCCGAGGGCGAGGAAGAGGCCGTCGACGCCGAGACCGTCCAGCAGCCCTGACCAGCATCGCGAGTCTGGTAACCGCGTCAGTCGAGAGGGCTAGGCTAGGGTAGATCGGTTGTAAATCGCCGCAGCTCGCCGAGCATCGGATCCGCGGGGCCGTCACCCCCGATTACCAGCACAAATGGCTCGACCTCCCGGTGGGCGGGAATGGTCGACAGCTTCCAGTACAGAATGCCGTTGAGCAGCTCCCCCCCCAGGGCCGTGTTGGCGTTGAATAGACCCCGGATCGCCAGCGCCCGCTCGATCTTGTCCGGAGGCTGATCCTCCCAGACCACCAGCCGTGGACCGTCACTCGACGGCAGCACCGAGAAGCCGGTCGAGGCCCAGGGCTCGATCGTCGAGTTTGCCCGCTCGACGTATCCCAACTCGCTGAACAGCACCTGATGGCGGGGGATCTCTCGCCGGCGGCGAAACTCATCGAGTCCCCGCAGCACGCTCATCCAGCCGGTCTCGAGGCGGGCCGCGAGCTCGTCTCGACTCAGCTCGGGCTCCCAGCTCCCACGCAGGGGAAAGTAGGCGTTGATCGCCAGCAGGTCGAGATCGTCCCAAAAGCCGACAAATTCGTACTGGTCGAAGTTGGCCGCGTAGGTCAGCCGGCCGCTGTAGCCCTCGCGCACCTTCCGGATCAACCGGCGCCAGTAGGTCTCGAGGTGGCGACGGCGCTCGTTGATGCGAGCCAAGGGGTTGTCCTCTTCCAACCAGCCGATCTGTCGGGCCCACTGCCGGTGAGCCGCGGCCTCATCGTTCAAGAAGAACTCCAGCGAATCGTAGTTCTCCTGACCCCGAACCCGGAGATGCCGCTCTTCGATCTCCAGCGAGTGGGCCAGCACCTTCTCCTGCTCCCACTCGACCTTCTCCTCGTTACTCCAGTACTCCTCCAGCACCGGCAGCTGGTCGACCTCGACGGTATTGGTCAGCGCGTTCATCTCGCTCCCCACCGCCAGGATGTCGACCCCCTCTTGCTCGGCGATCGCAGCCCATTTGGAGACAAAGATCGAGTAGCGATCGAACCACTCCCCCAGCTGCGCGGCTGTACGCGGCATGATCATCCCGTGCCAGAAAAACTTGTTGCGCTCGAAGGCGTGGTCGAGGGCCACTCTCAGCACCAAAACCACTTTCAGGCCACGCTCCTTGGCGATTCTGATCTCGTTGACTACCCAGGGAGCCTCGTCGTCGAACCAGAGATTGGCCGAGTCCCAGTCTCCCTGACGGGCGTAAACGGTCACGGCCACCGTGTTCATACCGACTTCGTCGAGCGTCCTCACCCAGGCTTGATGATCAGGCTCGTTGACCTGGATGCCCCCTAGAAAAAAGCCGTTGTCGGCAATCCGCAACGACCGCATCACGACGCCAACAACGGCCAGCAAGACGAGGAGCGCGATGGGCAGGGAGAGGCGGCGCATGGTTTGGAATCATTGAGGGTACGACAAAACGCCGCCCACGGTTCTAAAACGGTCTTGCGTGCCTGGCGGAATCGTGCGATCTTAGTCGCTGTCACCACTTCACTGCTGCTGTTCCCCGAGGGGGCCGCATGAAACAGACACCCGTCAGCGAGTTCATGTCACGAGATCTCACCGCAGCGCGCAAGAAGATGCCGCTGACCGAGCTGGTCGCACTCTTCAAGGAGCACAAGGTCAGGGGCCTCCCGGTCACCGACGAGGACGACCGTCTCCTGGGCGTCGTCACCGAGCGCGACATTTTTCTCAAGGAGAAGGGCGTGCCCTTCTCTCTGGAGACCGTTCCGACACTGCTCGGTCAGGTCGTCGACAAGGCGGACATCGATCAAGTGGAGCTCTGCCGACAGGTGACGGTCGAGGACGTGATGCGCGAAAACGTGGCCACCGTCACCGAATCCGACACGCTGGAAGACGTCGGCATGTTGATGTACGAGGAGAAGCGGGCCCTGGTACCGGTGGTGGACGACGACAAGCTGGTGGGCGTGGTGCGCCGCATCCACGTCCTCAGAGAGATCTACACCGACGACTGAGAAGGTCGGGTTGACCAAGGAAGCCGGTCGAGATCGACGTTTCCCCCCGACAAAATGATCCCCACCCTCTGACCCGCCGGGTCGAGTTGTCCGGCCAGAATTGCCGCCACCGGCACCGCCGCGGATGGCTCGATGATGATCTTCATCCTCTCCCATACGGTCCGCATGGCCTCCACGATGGCCTCTTCGCTAACCGTCACGATGCGGTCCGTCAACTCGGAGATCACCGCAAAGGTCAGGTCACCGAGCGATGTCAGGAGACCATCGGCGATGGTCTTGGGATCGATCGAGGGCTGAATCTCGCCAACCTCGAGCGAGCGGTAGGCGTCGTCGGCCGCCGCCGGCTCCACCCCGATCACCCGGGTCGATGGAGAAAAGTGATGAGCGGCCAGGGTGGTGCCGCTCAGCAGCCCGCCCCCTCCAACCGGTGCCAGGACCAGGTCCAGCCCCTCCACCTGTTCCAAAAGCTCCATCGCCGCCGTCGCCTGACCGGCGATGATGCGACGGTCGTTGTAGGGGTGAATCAGGGTCCCACCCGTCTCCCGCAGCACCCGCTCGGTCTCCTGCTCCCGGTCCTCGACAGTGGGCTGACAGGAGACGACCTCGGCCCCATAGCCACGCACCGCTGCCACCTTCACCGCCGAGGCCGTCGTGGGCATGACGATCGTCGCCCGGGTCCCCCGCAGACGAGCCGCCAGGGCCAGCGCCTGAGCGTGATTCCCCGAGGAGTGAGCCACGACGCCCCGCTCGAGCTCCTCCGGCGCCAGTGAAAAGACGGCGTTGGTGGCACCGCGAAACTTGAAAGCCCCGATCCGCTGGAAGTTCTCACACTTGAAGAGGAGCTCGGCCCCGGACCGCTCGTCCAGGTAGGAAGAGGTCAGCACCGGGGTGCGGTGCGCGTAGGGGCGGATCCGGTTCTCGGCCTCCCTCAGGTCCTCGGCTGTCAACAGCGGCCCCTGGTCGTCACTACTCATGAGTTCCCCTTTCCCGGTGCGGCCAGCACCAGCAGCACAACAGTGACCAAGCTGTAGAAGCGGCTCCACATGCGAGGGCTCCCCCGAACAGTTGATTCTACCGAGATACACTCGAGTTTCGGAGGCGAACTTACCTATGCCGCGGCGCCACAAAACCCGCAAAGACGGCTCCCCTGCCTATCGCAGCATGCGCACACCCAAGCCACCACCGCCGCCCGAATCGTTGGCGGAGCTGGAGAAGCTCACCGAAAGCCTGCCCCCCGAGTTGCGCGCCTACCGGGACCAGGGGCTCCTCAGCCCCCAGCGTCGCTTCTACCTCGAACAGGTCCTGGGGCACCGTACCCGGACGCTAGCGACCATCCTGGCCGGCACCCACGATCCCCACAACCAGGCGGCGGTCATGCGCACCTGCGAAAGTCTCGGCATCCAGGAAGTCCACCTGGCCCTGGGTGACGAGACCTTTCGCCCGAGCCCGAAGGTGACCCAGAACGCCCACCGTTGGCTGGACGTCGTCTCCCACCCGGACTTCACGACCCTCGCCGGCGCTCTCCGCGACCGTGGCTTCGCGATCTTCGCCGCGGAACTCGAAGACCGGGCCGAGTCCCTCTACTCGATCGACTTCACCCGACCGATCGCCGTGGTCTTTGGCAGCGAGCCCACGGGTCTGCCCGAGAGCGTACTTGCGGACTGCGATGGAAGCTTTCACATTCCCATGTATGGCCTCTCCCAGTCCTACAACATCTCGGTGGCAGCGGCCATTGCCCTCTCGTGGGCGGTCGAGTCACGCCGACGGGCGTGGGGAAAACCGGGCAATCTCGATCCGGAGGAGCTCGCGGCCCTGCGCCGATCCTTCTACGAGACCGCCGCTCGGGGCCGAACACCGAAGCCACCCACGCCGGACCCAGCGACCGACAGCGAGTGAGCACCGCACCCTCCATCTCGGTGCTGTTGCCGGTTTGGAACGCCGAGCCCTACCTGGAAGAGTGTCTCCACAGTCTCACCGTTCAGAGCTGGACCGACTTCGAAGTGATCGCCGTCGACGACGGCTCCGATGATGGCTCGAGCGAGCGACTGACCGACTGGGAGGCGCGGGACGCCCGATTCCGAGTCGTTCGTCAGCCGCATCAGGGTCTGGTGGCGTCTCTCAACGCCGGTCTCGAGCACTGCCGGGCCGAGTTGGTCGCACGGATGGACGCCGATGATGTGATCGACTCCCGACGCCTCGAGCTCCAAGCGACCCTGCTCCGCCAGGATCCATCGCTCGATCTGGTCGCCTGTCTGGTCCGCCACTTCCCCGACGAGTCGGTCGGCCAGGGGTATCGCATCTACGAGGAGTGGCTCAATAGTCTGGTGGAGCACGATGAAATTCTGCGTGAGCGCTTTGTCGAAAGCCCCATGCCCCACCCGGCGGTGATGGCCCGCCGCCAGGTGCTCGTGGAGGCCGATGGTTATCGGGAGACCGGAGGACCGGAGGACTACGATCTATGGCTGAGACTGGCCGGCGCCGGGAAGCGATTCTCTAAGGTCCCCGAGCATCTCTACTTCTGGCGCGAGCACCCCGGCAGACTCACCCGCACCGACAGCCGCTACGCCGTTGAGCGGTTTCTCGCCTGTAAGGCGCATCACCTGGCTCGCGGTCCTCTCGCTGGCCGGGAGCAAGTGATCGTCTGGGGTGCGGGACAGACCGGGCGCCGACTCTCCAAGCACCTCAAACGGGAAGGTGTCGCCTTGCAGGCCTTTGTCGACATCGATCCGGCAAAGATCGGGCGCACCCTACGGGGCCTACCGATCCATTCGCCCGCAGAGCTCCCGCGGCTGACCTCCACCGGCGAGGACTTCGTGGTGCTGGCCGCGGTCTCGTCGCGTGGCGCCCGCAAGCTCATCCGCGACCGTCTGGGTGAGCTCGGCTATCGCGAGGCGGTGGACTTCTGGTGTGTGGCGTGAGGTTGCTAACCGGCCAGGTCGGGCTCGCCACAGTGGAGCAGAACCTGCTCACGTACCTGCTCCCGTAGCTCGAGAGCTGCCGACCAGTCCGACCCCTGGGGAGCGATCGCCGGGCAGATGGTCACCTTGACGGCCCCCCGCCTGGGGAACCACTCGCCACCGCGCAGGATCGAACGGGTCCCTCGCAGCGCCATGGGGACGACCGGCACACCCGCCTCCGCCGCCACCACAAAGGCCCCCATCTTGAACGGCATCAGACCGGGTGCCCGCTGCAGTGTCCCCTCGGGAAAGACGACCAGGCTCTCGCCCCGCTCCACCGCCGCCAACGCCTGACGGGTGTCTTCGACCCCCTTCTCCGCATCGAATCGCTCGACAAACAGCGCGCCCAGCCGGCTGAGCAGAAGATAGGCAAAAGGGTTGCGTCGCAGCTCGGACTTGACCACATAGGCCACTTTCGGTGGTAACGCGCCGACCAGGGCAAAGGCATCGCCATAGCTCGAGTGGTTGCTGGCGAGGACGGCCGGGGTACCTTCGGCGAGCAGCTCGAGACCCGCCACCTCGATCGGGGTGCCGGTCGCACGTGCAAGAAACCGCGCCATCGCCCGGGCGTACCGGCGGCGAAGCACGAGAGTGGGAAGAGCGACGACACCGAGCCAGGCCGGGGTGGCCGCCAGGCCGACCACGAGCCAGACATAGCCCGCATAAAGTGTCTCTCCGGTGGCCCGCCGGGTTCGGGCCAGCTGGGGTCGCAGCCCACTCCAGGCCAGACGGGTGATCTGCCACCACAGCGCAGTGCTCTTACTGCCGGTCTTCCCCCGCTCGTAGAGCTCGCGACTGGCCGCGCGGCGGATCTTGCCGCTGGAGGTCTTGCGCACCGTGCGAGGCGGAACCAGAACGACTTCGTCGACGGGCACTCCCGTCAGGTCGAGAGCCACGGCCGCGATCCGCTCACGCAAGCCCTCGAGCTCTTCTGATTCCTCCTCCCGGGTCTCCGCCATCACCACCATGCGCTCGGTACCCGATCTGCTATCGGCGGTAGCAAACACAGCCACACACCCCTTGCGCACCCCCTCGAGACCTCCCACCATCTCCTCCACCTCGTGGGGGTAGATGTTGCGTCCCGCCCGGATGATGACGTCCTTGGCCCGTCCGGTGACATAGATCTCGCCGCCGGCCAGATAACCGAGATCTCCGGAGTCCAGCCAATCGCCACGGAACAGCCGACGGGTCGCCCCGGGGTTGCGGTAGTAGCCGCTGGTGGCCGAGGGTCCGCGAAACTGTATCCGCCCCTCCCGGCGCTCCCCGGCCTCCCTGCCGGTGGCGTCGACGACCCTTATCTCGT
Organism: uncultured bacterium; assembly: GCA_938016625.1. Lineage (GTDB taxonomy): Bacteria > Acidobacteriota > Thermoanaerobaculia > Multivoradales > JAHEKO01 > M0029. The sequence goes on from CALILB010000029.1 coordinate 7,998, forward strand.
GCCCGGCAAGAGGAAGCCCGCACGAAACAAAGCGCAGAGAGGTCTCGTCCTCCGCTACCGCCGGATCGGCCCTGCCGGCTCGTTGAAAGGGCTCTCTCGCCACCCGATCGACCACCGGGCCACGACCGGTCGGCGGAAAGGCCAGGGCCACTGTGGACTCGGCCAGACCGTAGACCGGCAGCAGCGCCCCAGCCCTGAAACCGTAGGCCGAGAAGCGCTCGATAAAACGACGAACGGTCTCGGGGCTGACACTCTCGGCACCGTTGAGAGCGAGCCGCCAGGAGGAGAGGTCGAGCCCCTCGATCTCGTCGTCGTTCACCTTCTTGAGACAGAGCTCAAAAGCGAAGTTGGGGGCCGCTGTGGTCGTGCCCCGGTGCCGATGTATGGCCCAGAGCCAGCTCGAGGGCCGGACGAGAAAAGTCAGCGGCGACATCAGCGACAGGGACATGGCGTAGTAGAGACTCCCCATCCAGGCACCGATCAGACCCATGTCGTGATAGAGCGGCAGCCAGCTGACGACGCGGTCGGCACTACTGAGATCGAGCGCTCGACCGGCGGCGCGAAGATTCACCAGCAGATTCGTATGGGTGAGCACGACCCCCTTGGGATCCCCGGTGCTGCCGGAGGTGAACTGGAGAAAGGCGATATCGTCTCCGGTGACGGTGGGCAGATGCGTGGCCGGTGGCTCCTGTTCCAGGTCCGCCACCGTCACCACCCGGTCGAGGCTGGGGACCTGGGCCCGCAGCAGCCGCGCCAGCGGCCGCACTTCGGCAAAGGTAATGAGGACCTTGACCAAGGCCGTGCGCAGGATGGCGGCTTGACGCCGCAGGTGATCTTCGATTTGGCTCCGGCGCACGGGCGGGTAGAGGGGAACCGGTATGCCGCCGGCGAGCTGCACACCGAGGAAAGCGGCAAAATAGTCGAGCTCGGTGGGTAGCATGATGCCGACGGCACTCCCCGGCTCGAGGCCCTGATCGATCAGCCCGGTGGCTACCGCCCGAGCCCGCTGCTGGAGATCACCATAAGTCAGCTCCTCGACTGTGCCGTCGCCGGCGTCGTAAGCGATGTGGCGGCGCTCGGGATGTCGCTCGACATGCCAGTCGAGCACGGCCAGGAGGCTGTGAGTTCCGTGAGGAGCCTCGTCGGCATCGCCTTCCGACTCGATGGCCACCTCGCCCGCCGCCGCCGGACCCTGTCGCGCCGGGCTCGCCCTCTTCAGAGATCTCAACAGATCCCGAGGGGTCTCGGCGCTGGCCAACAGCTGATCGGGGAGACTCAGTCCAAAGGCCCGCTCGAGACGAATCAGCAGCTCCGCCCGACCCAGGCTGTCGAGACCGAGGTCCTTTTCCAGTGAGGCATCGAGGCTCGGCCACCCGTTGCCGCGCTTTCGCCGTGGGTGGAGCTCATGCACCAACTCCTGCACCAGCTCGAGGAGAGCTTCCGTGCTGACTTCTGGTGGCGTCTGGGGCGTGATCATCACCCGAGTCCTTTGCGGGTCGCTCCCCGGAGTCTACCCAACACGCCTCGGCCACAGCCCCGCACCCAATCCTTGTAAGCTTGGGCCGATGCCGGCCAAACGCACCGAGCCCACGACCCGACTCGCTTTCCCGCTCTCCGAAGAGCTGCGTCAACAGACCCTGGAGACGCTGGCCACGCTGCGCGAAAGCTCCGACCGCAAGCGACACATACCGATGCTGGGTGATCTCATCTCCGACCTCACCGAGGCCGGACTCGAGTACTATTTTGTCCACTCGTTGAAAAAGGCCGGTGTCGGATTGATTGGCGTCAGTACCGCCAAGCTGGGCATCGCCTCGACGGCCAAGGGCATCCCGGTGGTCATCACAAAGGTGGTGGGATTGATGTCGAATGAACAGCTGCTGGCGGTGGCCGACTTCATCGAGGAGGCCCTGATCGAAGAGCCTCGCACCCGAAAGCGGCGCAATACCTAGGGAAACAGTGCATGAAGGCGATGGTTCTCGACAAGCCGGGCACAGCGCTGCGTCTTTGCGAGCGGGAGATTCCCCGCCCCGAAGCGAGCCAGGTGTTGATCCGGATCCGCGCCTGTGCCGTCTGCCGGACCGACCTCCACGTCTTCGACGGCGACCTTACCGAGCCCAAGCTGCCGCTGGTTCTGGGCCACGAGATCGTCGGCACCGTGATCGAGACCGGGTCCGAGGTCGACCGGCTGGAGACGGGGCAGCGGGTCGGTGTGCCCTGGCTGGGGCGAACCTGCGGTCGCTGCGACTTCTGCCGTGCGGGAGCGGAGAATCTCTGTGACCAGGCCGAGTTCACCGGCTACCAGCTCG
>CALILB010000030.1 GCA_938016625.1 uncultured bacterium
CTGCTCCCTGGCTTCGGCCATGAGCTTGGTGTACTCGCTGATCTCGCCACCGACAACACTGCGGAGGCCGGCCACGATGTCACGGCCGACATGCCGTGCCCGGATGGTGTTTCCCCGCACCAGACCCAGGGTTCTGACGATACGTTTGCCGACGATGGTATCGGTCGTGGTTACGATCACTTTTGCACCCTCCTGTAGCGGTCGGTCTTGGCACTGCGCAGCCGGTCGAGCAGCACCGAGACAAAAAGCAGACCCATCCCAGCCAGGCCGCTCACGACCAGTAACTTGATCAGCGGGTGCCCCGGCTCGGTGGCGAAGGCCCAACCCGCGATTCCCAGGCTGGCAATCAACCAGGCTAGGAGCAGGAACCAGCCGGCTCCCCGGAATAGACGACTGGATGGCGTTCGCGGCTTCTCGTTCCACTGCTCGTCGTCGGGTGTGGCAAATGGTGTGGACATGCTTGCCTTCCTCATCTGCTCGAGCTGCCCGAACAAGGCCCGGCAGGTCTCGCAGTCCTCGAGATGAATACGGACTTGTTGCTCTTCTGCCTGGGTCAGCTCGCGGTCGAGGTGACCCGAGAGCAGCTGATCGTCAAACGAATGGGGGCAGGCCTCAGACATGAAAACCTCCAAGCTCATCTTCCAGGACACTGCGGAGCTCTCTTCGTGCCCGGTGGAGCCGCGACATGACCGTACCCACGGGGATATCCAGAATCTCGGCGATCTCGGCGTAGGAGAGATCCTGAAAATCCCTCAGGACCAGGATCTCCCGTCGCGCCCGGTCGAGACGACCGAGGCCCTGCCAGATCTTGCGCTGCAGCTCGCGTCCATAGGTCTCCCTTTCGGGATTCCGGCGGTGATCGGTCAGCCGTGGACTCTCCACGACCGCATCCAGTGACTCGGTTCGGCGCACCCTTTGCCGGCGTTGCAGATCACGAGCGCGATTACGGACGATGGTCAGCAGCCAGGGCAGAACCGGGCGCTGGCCGTCGAATCGACCCAGAGTGGTGAAAAAACGCATCAGCGAGTCCTGCGCCACGTCGAGGGCGTCGTCCGGATTGCCCAGCAGCTGGAGGGCCAGCAGATAAGCCGGCCGGCGAAAGCGGACAGCCAGGGCCTCACAGGCCTCCTGGTCTCCGGCCTGGGCAAGGCTGACGACTTCCGCCTCGTCCGGGGGTGGTGGTACTTGGCGCAGAGCCATCTCGGTGCTCACACTATTCCATACGCGCCGAACTGGTCACTTATTCACGAATTCGGGAGAACCCGGTCCCCGGCCGGTTTTGGACGGTCTCACCCTACCAGGCAATCCCGGCGCCAGCGGCCCGGTGCCGCCGTTTGCCGGTAGAATCGATGGGGGGAAAGAGTTGAAGGAGGTGACGTATGAGGGGCTGGATCTCACCCTTGGTATTGCTGGTGCTGGTTGTGGGCCTGGCTTCGAGTGCCACCGGCCAGACCGATCGTATCCGGATCGTCGATAACACCTCATTTCCCGATTGCCCTGAAATAGAGGGCGTCGTCATCGGTTTTCTGCTCCCCGAGCAGGGGGTGCTGCTCGTCTCCGGCGTGCCGTTTCCAGGGAGCGTCGAAGTTGGGGAGCTGCGGGAAGGGGTGCTGAGCTTCTCGGTGGCGCCACTCGGTCGCTTCGAGCTGAAGACCCACCAGACCGACGACATCCCGTCGACCGTCTGGGGCGCGTTGGACCCGGTCGTCCCCGTCGGTAACCGCACCGGTTGTATCGCCTTCGACCGGGCGCTGTTCTCGGACATCGACGATTTCAGGACCTACATCATGTGGATCCTCGACAGGTACACGGAGTTCGCCCCCGCCGGGACCACCGGTGGTTGGGCGCTGCGAATCTCGGATCGCTCCGTCACCCTCGGCATCCGACCCGACGGCTACGGCACAGCCGAGATCCGGGTCAAGGAGGGAGGGCTCACCGAGCTTCGACTGAGTGAGCAGGAGTCGATGTTCGCCTTCTTGCCGGTCATCCTCGACGAGCAGAGCGGTCGGGTCGCCGTGCGGGTGGTGGACGTCGAAAGGACCGAGGAGGGGAAAAAGACCTATACCGACCTGGGGATCGTCGAGGCGAGCTACGAGGCCCCGGGGGTGGCGCCGACCGAGCCGCTGCTCGAGATCCGAATCCTGAGCATTCAGTAAGTTCGACCACACCAGACTTCGTCCCCGATTCCGTGGCCGGGCACCTCGCCGTCAGGCGGTTTGGCCCACATGCATATAATGGACACCGTCCCAAGAACTCACTGATCGAAGGAGGCTCCGAAGTGAAGATCGCTCGAATACTGGTGTTTCTGCTGTGCGCGGTGCTGACCGCAGGGGCCCTGACGGCCCAGGGCTCGAAATGGGAGTGGGACGGCGTCTCGCGTGTCGTCGCCCTGGGCGATGTCCACGGCTCCTACGACAAGATGGTGATTCTTCTCCAGGGCACCGGCATGGTCGACGACCAGCTCAAGTGGATCGGGGGCGATCAACACCTCGTCTTCTGTGGTGATCTCACCGACCGGGGCGCCAACGACCGCCACGCCATGGATCTGGCCCGCCGGCTCCAGGGGGAGGCGGAGGCCGCCGGGGGCAGGGTCCACGTCGTGCTCGGCAACCACGAGGTGATGAATCTGACCCGTGACCGTCGCTACTGGAACGCCAATCTCGTCGACGAGTTCGCCAAGGACGAGACCGCGGCCGAGAGACAGAAAGCGCTGAGGGCGTTTCGGGCAGCTCAATCGGCCGCGGTATCGAGTGTCGAGGAGGCTTTTGACGAAAAGTTCCCCGCCGGCTATTTCGCTCGGGCGCGGGCCTTCGAGCCGGATGGGGAATACGGCTCTTGGCTGCTCGAGATGCCGACCGTGGTCAAGGTCAACGGCGTCCTGTTTCTACATGGGGGCTTGACCCGAAGAGTTGCCGAGCTCGGCCTGGACGAGATCAACGCGCAGGTCACTGACAATATCCGCGCCTTTCTCTCCCATGCCGACGCCATGGGGGACGCGGTGCCCTTCCCGGGTGACATGGCTGCCATCATCTCTGCCGCCAACGCCCGCAAGGGCCGGGCAGCCAAGGCCCTGCTCGAAGCGCACGAGGGTCTGGCCTTCGATGCGGCCGGCCCGGTCTGGTACCGCGGCACCTCGGTCGAGAACGAGCGCCTGGAGAGCGACCGCGTGGCGGCGGTCCTCGAGCTTCTCGACGCCCGAGCGGAGATGATGGGGCACACGGTGACACGCACCGGCAAGATCTCCACCCGCTTCAACGGCACCGTCTACCGCGCCGATGTGGGGATGGGTTATGGACGGCCACCGCTGGCGGGGATACTCGAAGGCAATGAGCTCAAGGTCTTCGATCCGGCCAAAGGCACGATCACGGTAGCGCGGGCCGAGCCCCCCCAAGGGGAGGGCTGGCCTGCCGGTGAGGAAGATCTTGCCGATCACGTGCTGGAGAGCTTCCTCCAGAAGGCCGAGATCGAATCGATCTCGACGTTGGAGTTCGACGGCGTGCCGGTCAAATTCCTGAACCTCGAGAAGAAGGACATGAAGCTGCGGGCGCTCTTCGGCGCCGCCCAGGAGACAGCGGCCGAGGCCACCGCGGCCGGCCGCAAGGGGCGCCGTCTCTACCAGCACCAAGTGGCGGCTTACAAGCTCGACCGCCAGCTGGGCCTCAATATGGTGCCGGTCACCGTGCTGCGCAAGGTGGACGGCACCCAGGGGGCGGTTCAGATCTGGATCCAGGGTGCGCTCGATGTCAAACAGCTCCAGGACTATGGCGATTTCAGTCTGCTCGAGGGTATGGATTCCGAGATCGCCCGCGCGCGGGCCTTTACCGGTCTCATCGGAATCCACGTCCAGGACCGGGTCCGACAGGGCAAGCTCGTCCTCCCCGTCTCCCGCCGGGTCATGCTCGCGGATAATGGAATCTCCTTCACCGTCGAGGAGAACGCCGAGGACTATCTACCCGAGGGCTGTGGGCCGGTGGGGCCGTCGTTTCTCCTCGCTCTCGAGAAGTTGGAGCTCGCCAAGATGAAGAAGGACTTGAAGAAGCTTCTCACCGACGAACAGATCGGGGCGGTCCTGAGACGCCGCGACGAGCTCCTCCAACTCTGCGCCAAGGAGAACCCCGACTGGTCGGTCGAGAAGATCGTGGCCATGCAGCCGCAACAGCCGTCGCCCTGAGAATTCGGGCCCGGCATCGAACCGGAGCGTCTACCGGAAGGGGATCCTCGAAAACCCGAGGGATTTCCTGCCCGTCTGTGGAGCGAAGTTGGTCCTGCCCAAGTAATCCCTCGGCTCTGCGGTCACCCCTCGGCGTTTGACCAGGAGATACCTGACTGTTTGGCCGGTCCGGTCCCGAGGGTCGGGCTAGATGGGGGTGAGCTGCCCAACAGATCGCGGTTCGACTTCTCGGTCTATTCGGCCTTCTTGGCGGCCCATTCCTCCTGTGGCATCTGGGCTGCGTAACGATCGAAGCTGTCCCGCAGCTGCCAGATCACCTCTTCGGGGACCTTGGGCGAAGGCACGGCGTTTCTGATCGGCGGAATCGAGTTGAGATAGGCATAGACCGCCCGCAAGTCGTCATCCGTCAGGTTGCGGATCCATAACCAGGGCATGGGAGGCAAAACGCCTCTACCGTTTCCACCGAGATGACGGCCCGTCCGAAAGATGTCCAGGAACATCTCCTCGGTCCAGGTGCCGATACCGGTATCCACGTCCGGCGTCAGATTCAGCGAGTAGACGGTGCCGAAGGGGAGAAGAAAGCTGGTAAAGGTCGGACCAATGAGAGCGATATCGTGGGGGCCGATGGTCCCCTCGGGATCGGGCCCCCCCTCGGGATGCCCGGAGAGCATCCGGGTCATATCGGGCCTCGGCATGCCGAGCTCCTCGTCGAAGATCCACGGCGTATGGCAATCGTGACAGCTGCCGATCCTGACGATGTATCGCCCGCGCCGGATCTGTTCCTCGTTGCTGGTTGCCGCGACCGCGTCTCCCGTCTGTGCCGGCAGGTCTGTCTCCTCCCCGCTTGGCGTCGACGGCGGTTGGCTACAGGCCGCCAGAGCGATCAAGGTCATTGTCAGCCCGAGAGCGAGCTTTGCACCAGGTCCGTGTCTCATGAATCTCATTCCTTTCCGCAGACAAGGTTGGATACACCAACCTCACCCACCGCCTCCGCGCACCGATGACCGGCGCCTGGAGGCCTTCGAATTGTGCGATCAGCCGATTTTGAACGGATTGTACCACCCGCCCGCGATACGGGAGACTACTGAAAATGGGGCGCTGACCCCCTCAGGAGGAAATCAGCCGAGGCCGGGGATGATCGGCTGGCCAGCCAAGACCCGCTGGCCGGCGTAGATCAAGGCGATCCCGACCAGGGTAAAGAGAAACCACTGCGGGCCACCAAAGATCGCCTTGAGCAGGGCCGTCACCGCCTTGACCAGCTCGGCGACTTCGCCGGCCTCCTCGGCGCCGGCCGCGCCACGAGATCGGGAGAAGGCCACGCGCGCGGCCCCGGCCACCCCGATGAGGATAAAGAGCGCTCCCACCACGATCAGGAACCAACCGAGGACCAGCGTCGGCATCGATATGACCTCTCTTTCTGAAGGGTGCGCCGCTCGGCTTTGTCGCTACCAGCACACGCCTGCGACTTTTCTCCACTCTATCCTCGATGGGTTAGACTCTCCAAACGGGGCGTCCTCGAAATAGTCATTGTCAGCTGCCGTGATACTCGGATCTGGCCGGGTTTCGCCTCTCGAGCCATCTCTACTATGAACATTCTGGGGCAGGGGGGCTATATGGTGATGAAGACTCTGATTGTCACCTCTCTGCTTGCCTCGATCGGCCTCCTCTGTCCGAGAGGAGCAGCTCCCATCTCAGCGGCCGAGCTTCCGGTCGTCAACGTCGGCATGGTGATCGACGGCAAGTGGGAAGGGAACCCGTATGTCATCGAGATCACCCGCAATGAGATTGTCACCCTGACCGAGGACGAGTTCGACATCCGCTTTCCCGCGGAGCTCATTATCGAAAGCGACTGGTCGCTCGAAGGGGCCCTCGAGAGCTTGACTCGGTTGCTCGAGGACCCAAGTGTCGACCTGGTGATTGCCTGGGGTGTCCTCGCCTCTCACGCGGTCACCCAGATGGACGAGCTTCCAAAGCCGGTGATCGCACCAGCCGTCCTCGACGTCGAGCTCCAGAGCGCTCCCTATCGGGACGGCGCCAGTGGGATGCACAATCTCAGTTACATAGCGTTTCCCGACACCCTGGCGGAAGAGCTCCGGCGATTCCGCAGGGTGGTCCCCTTCGAGAGGGTCACCATCATCTCGGCTCGCCCATTCCTCGAGGCCGTCCCGCAGTTGCAGACGCAGACCGAGCGCGCGGTGGCCGGTCTCGGCATCGAGGTCGATTACGTCGCGGTCGGTTTCGACGCCGACGAGGCCCTCGAGGCCATACCCGACGACACCGAAGCCATCTTCATGTACCCCCAGTTTCAGCTCTCACAAGCCGAGCGCGCCCGACTCACCGCCGGGCTGATCGAGCGCCGACTCCCGAGCTTTACCGCCATGGGTGGGCAGTTCGTCGAGGACGGCATCCTGGCCGGTTTTGGAGCGGCCGACTTCTTCCCCCGAACCGCCCGTCGGATCGCACTCAACCTGCAGCGGATCCTCCTCGGCGAAGAGGCCGGCTCGCTCCCGGTCGCCATCAGCCTGCGTCAGGAGCTGATCGTCAACATGAAGACCGCCCGTGCCATCGGGATCTCCCCGAGCTACGAAGCACTACTCGAGGCCAGAGTGCTCCACCCCTATGCCCTCGACGAGGTCCGCACCTTGACCCTGGCCGACGCGGTTCATGAGGCGATTGCCGTCAACCTGGATCTGCTGGCTCGCGAGCGCTCGGTCGCCGCGGGGCAGCAGGAGGTGCGACGGGCAAGCTCGATCTTCTGGCCGCAGCTCGACATCGGTGCCCTGGGTCTGGTCATCGACGAGGACCGCGCCATCTCGAGCTTTGGCTCGCAGCCCGAGCGCTCACTGACCGGGTCGGCAGGTCTTTCCCAGCTCCTCTTCTCGGACGACGCCCTGGCCAACAAATCGATTCAGACGAGCCTCCAGATCGGTCGGGAGTGGGACTTCGAGACGCTACGCCTGGACATCGCGGTCGAGGCGGGGACCACCTATCTGAATCTCCTTCGGGCCCAGAGTCTGGAGCAGGTTCAGCGCAACAACGTGGCCCTCACCCGTTCCAATCTCGACCTGGCGGAGGTACGACGCAGCATAGGCGCCGCCAATCCGGCAGAAGTCTTCCGATGGGAGAGCCAGCTCGCCACCGATCGAAAGGCCCTGGTGGAAGCGGAAGCCAGTGTGCGGGTGGCACAGATCGCCGTCAACCGGCTTCTCGATCGCCCCCTGGAGGAACAGTTCAAGACCGAAGACGTGGATATGGAACGGCCCTGGCGAGTCACCGGGGACCCACGAATCGCAGGGTTTATAGAAACTCCCGCACGATTCTGGACCTTTCAGAATTTCATGGTCGAAGAAGGGATTGCAGACGCTCCCGAGCTCAAGATCCTGGCGGCCGCCCTTGCGGCTCAGCAGCGGGCTCTGACCAACGCCAAACGCGCTTTCTGGGCTCCCTCGATCGCCGCCGAGGCGTCGGTAGATGAGTTTCTGTCCAAGAGCGGGGAAGGAGCCGAGCCTCCCGAGCTACCGGGTGGTGGTCTCTTCCCCACCCCGGACGACACTCTGTGGAGCGTCGGCTTGAGCGCCTCGCTGCCGCTGTTCACCGGCTTTGCGAGAAAGGCCGATCGAATCCAGGCGGAAGAAGATCTGGCCCGGCTACAGTTGGAGTACGACTCTGTCGCACAGCGGGTCGAGCAGCGGATCCGGTCGGGCATGGAGGTGGCCCGCGCCTCCCGCACCGGCATCGGACTGGCGCGACAGGCTGCCGATGCCGCGGGCAAGAACCTGGAGCTGGTCACCGATGCCTACGCCCGTGGCGCGGTCTCCATCATCGATCTGCTCGACGCTCAGAACGCCAGTCTCAATGCTGAAGAGCTGGCGACGAATGCAACCTACGACTTTCTCGTCGATCTGCTGGAGGTGGAGAGGGCGGCCAATCGGATCGAGCTGCTGGGCACAGCGCAGACGAGCGCGGCCTTTTTCGAGCGGCTCGAGAGCTACTTCCGGGAGCGGGGAATTACGCCATGAAATCCATTCAGCCAACAGGTTTACTGATTGTCTCTCTGCTCGCGACCGGCCTCGCTTCCTGCGGCCGCGAGGCTCCCGAGCCGGAGCCCATACTTCGTCCCGTCCGCTACCAGCGGGTCGAGGCGGGAGGGCTGGAGACCTCACGCACGCTGGCGGGGGTGGCCAAGGCCGGCATCGAGGCCGACCTGAGCTTTCGGGTCGGGGGCACGGTCACCGAAGTCAACGTCGACCTCGGCGACTCGGTGCGCCAAGGCGCGGTGCTCGCCCGACTCGATGCCGTCGACTACGAGCTCCAGGTGCAGGAAGCCGAGGCCGGCTTGGCGCAAGCCGGTGCCGCTCTGCGTAAATCAGAGGCCGACTTCGATCGGACACGTGCTCTCTATGAGAACAACAACGCCTCCAAAAGCGAGCTCGACGCGGCTCGGGCCGCCGCCGAGTCGGCACGCTCCCAGGTCGACGCTGCCACCAAACGGCTCGAGCTGACCCGTCAGCAGTTGGCCTACACGGTTCTCCGCGCCCCGACTGACGGAGCCATCGCGTTCAAGGACGTAGAGATCAACGAGAACGTCAAGGCGGGCGATCCGGTCTTTATGATGACCTCGGGATCGCTCGCCGAGGTGGAGTTCGCTGTTCCCGAGATGATGATCGCCGATGCCAAGGTGGGTCTACCGGTGACGGTGACCTTGGATGCCCTGCGGGGTCGCGAGTTTCCTGCCGAGATTGTCGAGGTGGGTGTAGCGGTGACCGGCGCCTCGGCCGCCTTCGAGGCGACAGCCCGCCTGTTGGATGAGGTGCCGGAGGTCAGGTCCGGTATGGCGGCGGAGGTGATCTGCCGGTTTCACGGTACGGGCTCCCCGGGCAGCCTTGTGGTGCCGTGGGTGGCGGTGGGCGAGGACCGGGAGGGCCGCTTCGTCTTCGTGCTGGAACCGGAAGCCGAGGGCGTCGGAACCGTTCACCGCCGAGCGGTGTCGGTGGGGGCTTTGGGGCAGAACATCGAGATCCTAAAGGGCCTACAGGCCGGCGAGTTTATCGTCACCGCCGGCACGCGACGACTCACCGACGGCATGAGGGTCAAGCTCGAGGGTGAGACTGGAGGCGGTACATGAACATCACCCGGCTGGCGATCGACAAAAACCGGGTGACTGTTGTCTTGCTCCTGGTTCTGGTCGTCGCCGGCCTCACAGCCTGGGCCAACATGCCCCAATCGGAAGACCCGGGATTCACCATCCGCATCGCTATGGTGATTACCTACCTTCCGGGGGCGAGCCCCGAGCGGGTCGAGCAGCTGGTAACCGACAAGCTGGAGAAGGCTATCCAGGAGATGCCGGAGCTCGACTACGTGCAAAGCGAGTCGAAAGGCGGGGTATCGGTCATCTTCGTCACCATCCAGCAACGCTACAAGGAGATGCGGCCGATCTGGGACAGCCTGCGGCGCAAGGTCGACCGCGCTCGACCGACGCTACCGGACGGCATCATCGGTCCGATCGTCAACGACGAGTTCGGTGATGTCTTCGGCACCATCGTCAACCTCACCGGCGACGGATACTCCTATGCGGAGCTAAAAGAGGTGGCTGATGAGGTTCGCGACGAGCTACTGCTCATCCCCGAGGTAGCCAAGGTCGAGATCTATGGTGCCCAGGAAGAGCGAATCTTTGTCGAGTACAACAATGCCCGTCTGGCCGACCTCGGACTCTCCCCGCTCCAGCTTCGCAGCATCCTCGGGGCCCGCAACATCATCAACCCGGGAGGCGACATCCGGACCGAGGATGAAGAGATTGTTCTCGAGCCCACCGGGAGCTTCGAGTCGGTACAAGATCTGAGGCGAACTCTCATCGCCATACCGGGAAGCGACAAGCTCCTCTATCTCGAGGATGTGGCCACGATCCGCCGGGGCTACGTCGACCCGCCCGAAACCAAGATGCGCGCCACCGGTGAGCCGGGTCTGGCGCTGGCGGTCTCGCTACGTGAAGGGGGAAAC
>CALILB010000031.1 GCA_938016625.1 uncultured bacterium
ACCGACTTCGAGGAGTTGGATGGGAGGGATGTCTTGACCAAGCTCGATGCCCTGCCGATCCGGTCTTGGCGCTACCGGACCGACGAGGACGCGGTCCGGCACTTCGGCCCGGTGGCCGAGGATTTCAGCGCCGCGTTCCAACTGGGAGACGGTCGACACATCTCCAACGTGGATGCCAGCGGCGTCACCATGGCGGCGATCCAGGGGCTCTACGATGTGGTGCGTGAGCGGGAGGCAGCTCTCCTGGCGAGACTGGAAGACAGGGATGCCGAGCTGGCCTCGTTGCGCAGGGAGGTCGCCGAGCTGAGGAATCTGCTCGTCGCCGAGGAGGACTGAGGCCTCACCGGGACCTTGCCGGTCAGTCGCACCCCTCCATGGTCTCGTTCACCACGTGATCGACGACCGCGGTCAGCTCGCCGGTCTGACGAAAGACTTCCAGCTGGCGATCGGCGCTGGTGCCAACCTGGAGGATGGTGTGGACGTAGTCGATCTCTTCACGCACCTCCAGCTCGTCGGCGACATCGTCCACCAGCTCCAGGAGCTCGAGTAGCAGCTGCCGGGTCGGCACCGGCTCCTGACGGCCGAAGTCGATGAGCTCGCCGTCGATCCCATACCGCACCGCCCGCCACTTGTTCTCCTCGATGAGGTGATGACTGTAGCGCCGCCAGGACTGGTTGGCCTGCCGCAGCCGGATCAGCTTGCCGACGATGGCCAGCGTCAGCGAGGCCATACAGATCGCCTCGTCGACGGTAGTGCAGATGTCGCACATACGGAACTCGAGGGTAGGAAACTTGGGATGTGGACGGATGTCCCACCAGATACGGGTGGGATCCTGGATCGAGCCGGTTTTGACCAGTAGATCGACAAAGCGTTGGTGCTCGCCCCAGGAGTCGAACTCCGGCGGCGGGCCGGTGCGCGGCATCCCCTCGAAGACGATCGAGCGGTAGGACTTCAACCCGGTATCGCGCCCGTGCCAGAAGGGTGAGCTGGTCGACAGGGCCAGCAGGTGGGGGAGAAAGTACCGCGCCTGGTCCATCACATCGATCATCAGCTCCTTGTCCTCGATGCCGATGTGGACGTGCATGCCAAAGATAAGGAGCCGGCGGGCCACCTCCGCCATCTGCTCCAGGTGCTGTGCGTAGCGCTGGTCCCGGGTGACCTCCTGGGTCTTCCAGCTGGAGAACGGGTGGGTGCTGGCAGCGGCAATACTCAGACCGTGTGACTCGGCGAGATCAGAGATCGACCGCCGCAGCCGGATCAGCTCCTGCCGAGCGTCCTTCATGTTGTGACAGATATGGCTGCCGACCTCGACCTGCGACTGGAGAAACTCGGTCTTGATCTGGTCCTCGAGGACGACCCGTCCCTCTTCGAGGAACTCCTGGACATAGGAGGTCAACTCGCGAGAGTCGGGATCGATAAGCTGGTACTCCTCCTCGATTCCGATAGTCAGCTTGGGCAGTGACATGCCATCTCCTGTAAGGGTCGAGGGGTCGAGTCTAGCACCGGACGCTGCTGCGGCCACCTGGCCGCGTGCTACGATAACAGCGCCGGTTGCCTTCTCTTCACGGTCTCCCCGACGGCCCTTCGAGGAGCTTTATGCCTTCCGATTCGACCCGACCTGTCCAGGATCGAGCCTCCTCTCATTTCACCAAGGAGAGCATCCTCCGCGACTACCGGATCGCCTATCAGAGTCGTCAGGCAAGCCTGATCGGACGCAAGGAGGTACTGACCGGCAAGGCCAAGTTCGGCATTTTTGGCGATGGCAAAGAGGTGGCCCAGGTGGCCATGGCTCGGGCCTTTCGACACGGCGACTTCCGCTCCGGCTACTACCGTGACCAGACCCTGATGCTCGCTCTCGGTCTGCTGCGGATCGACGAGTTCTTTGCCCAGCTCTATGCCGATGCCAACCTCGAGCGGGACCCCTTCTCGGCCGGCCGACAGATGAATGCCCACTTTGCGACCCGTCTGCTCGACGACAACGGCGATTGGAAAAGGCTCGTCGACCTCTTCAACTCATCGGCCGATCTCTCACCGACCGGCTCGCAGATGCCGCGGCTGGTGGGGCTCGCCTATGCCTCCCGTCTCTACCGCGAGCTGGAGGAGCTCGGGGCCGACGATCGGTTCTCCGACGGCGGCAACGAGATCGCCTGGGGCACCATCGGCGATGCGAGCTGCGCCGAAGGATTGTTCTGGGAATCGGTCAACGCCGCCGGATCGCTCAAGGCCCCGGTGCTGTTGTCGATCTGGGATGACGGTTTTGGTATCTCGGTGCCCACCGAATACCACATCACCAAAGGACATCTGTCGGGGATCCTGCGCGGTTTCCAGCGGTCTTCGGGCGATGACGAAGGCTACGACCTTTACAGCGTCAAGGGCTGGGACTATCCCTCTCTGTGCGAGACCTATCTGTTTGCCGCCGAGATCGTGCGGCGTGAGCACGTTCCGGCCATCGTCCACGTCACCGAGCTGACGCAGCCACAGGGCCACACCACCTCGGGGAGCCACGAGCGCTATAAGACCGAGGCACGGCTCGACTGGGAGCGAGAGTACGACTGCCTCACCAAGATGCGCGAGTGGATGATCGAGCTGGGCATCGCCGGCGAGGCCGAGCTCGA
>CALILB010000032.1 GCA_938016625.1 uncultured bacterium
GGCCGGCCGGAGATCCGCAAGGTCAACTACCCGGGCCTCCCCTCCGATCCGGGTCACGCTTTCGCGAGCAAGCTCTTCTCGGGTTACGGAGGGATGTTGTCGTTTTATGCCGAGAGCGCGGAGACCGCGGAGGCTTTTCTCGGACGGGTGAAGATCCCGCTCCATGCCGCCAGCCTGGGCGGTGTGGAGACCCTGGTGGTGCGACCCTCCCGCAGCTCCCACCTGGGCCAGACCCCCGAAGATCGGGAGCGCCTCGGGATCACCGATGACCTGATCCGGGTCTCGGTGGGGATTGAAAACACCGACGAGCTAATCGCCGACTTCGAACAGGCCCTGGCTGGTGGATCCTGACGCGGCCACCTCGCCGGCCGAAGGGGTAGGTGGACGAAGCGGCCGGCCCGACCACGCGCCGTCGGCGCGCGGTGCCCGCCGGCCGAGGTAATCGAAGGAGATTTCCAGAATCATGACGACCCGATGTGAATGGGCCGGCACCGATCCGTTGATGGTCGACTACCACGACCACGACTGGGGCACCCCGATCCACGACGACCGCACCCTGTTCGAGTTCCTCGTCCTCGAAGGGGCCCAGGCCGGTCTCAGCTGGTCGACGGTGCTCAAGAAACGGGGACGGTACCGGCAGGTATTCGACAACTTCGATGCCGCCAAGATTGCACGCTACACGGAGAAGAAGACCGCCAAGCTGCTGGCCGATCCCGGCATCATCCGCAACCGGCTCAAGGTCGCCTCGGCAGTACGGAATGCCAAGGCCTTTCTGGCCGTCCAGGAGGAGTTTGGCAGCTTCGACGCCTTTGTTTGGCAGTTCGTCGGCGGCGAGCCGATCGTCAATCGGTGGCGGAGCTTGAAGCAGATTCCGGGCCAGACCGAGGAGTCGGACGCGATGAGCCGTGAGCTCAAACGCCGCGGCTTCAACTTCGTCGGCTCGACCATCTGCTACGCCTTTATGCAGGCCGTGGGAATGGTCAACGACCACACCGTCGACTGTTTCCGCTACCAGGAGCTGGTGCACTCCGGCAGCTGACGGCACCACCCCACCGCGATATGCTCTGATCGACGGGTCAGGCGATGGGGAGTCGAGCTGCAGCGGAGCTGGCGGTCGAGACCATCCAAAGGGCCTTCGAGGGCCATCACGAAGATTTTCGCCATCTAACCAGGCGAGCCAAGCGACATTTCGAGCTGCGGGATTGGGAGGCCATCCGCTCGGATACCGTCGAGCGGGGCGAGCTCTACACCGGGAACATCGGCCAGACGATTCGAGATCTGGCGAGCCAGCTCGGGGAGGCTTCCCACAGTCGAGAGGTCTGGGCGGAGATGAAGACCGCCTACACCCGGGCCATCCTCGGCCGCAACGACTTCGAGCTTGCCGAGACCTTTTTCAATTCGCTCACCCGCATCGTTTTCCCCCATGATGGAGTCGATCCCACCATCGACTACGTCTCCAACGATTTTCCGCTGCCGTTTGCCGGCTGGGAGATGGCGAGTGCGCGCATGTACGCCGTGCGCCGGGTGGATGCCGTCGTCATCCAGAAGATCCTGGAACGGGCCCGACTCGAATCTCCATTTCAGGATCTGACTCGGGACTCGGAGGTAGTTGCGACCCGGGTGAATCGAGTGCTCGCGGAGACCTTTGGCACACCGGAGATCGAATCGCTCGATGTCCTCGAGCCGGTCTTTATCCGTAACAAGGCCGCCTACATTATCGGCCGGGCGCGATGCGAGGGCTCGATCGTCCCCCTGGTTCTGGCGGTCCTCAATGAAGCGGATGGACTCCGGGTGGATGCCGTGCTGGCAAATGAAGCTGAGGTGAGCCGGCTCTTCAGCTTCGCCCGCTGGTACTTCCACGCCGATCTGGCGAGCCCGCGGGAGGTGATCGGCTTTCTGCACTCGATCCTGCCCCGCAAGCAGATCGCCGAGCTGTACATCTCCCTGGGATACAACAAGCACGGCAAGAGCGAGTTCTACCGCGATCTCATCAGCTATATCGCCGAGTGCGAGGAACGATTCGAGGTTGCACCCGGCCAGCGAGGACAGGTGATGGCGGTCTTCACCCTGCCCTCCTACGAATTTGTGTTCAAGGTGATCAAGGACTGGTTTCCCCCCACGAAATCGACCACCCGGGAGGAGATTCGAAAGCGCTACAGAACCCTGATGAAGCGGGATCGGGTGGGCCGTCTCGTGGACTATCAGGAGTTCGAGCACGTCAAGTTCCGGCGCCAGCGGTTTGACGAGCAACTCCTCGAGGAGCTGCTGGAGGTGGCGGGGGAGACGGTGACCCTGGACGGCGACGACGTTGCCATCGGGCACATGTATGTCGGTCGTCGGGTCGTCCCGTTGGATCTCTATCTCCGCGAGGCGACGCCGGCGGAGGCCGAGCGCGCGGTCACGGAATGGGGGCGTGCGCTCAGGGACCTGGCAGCCGCCGACATCTTCACCGGCGACATGCTGACAAAGAACTTTGGCGTCACCCGCCACGACCGGGTGGTCTTTTACGACTACGACGAAGTGACCTCCATCACCGACTGCAAATTCCGGCGTATCCCAACGCCACGCAGCGAGTTCGAGGAGATGACTGCCGAGCTTTGGTACACGGTGGCCGACGAGGATGTCTTTCCCGAAGAGCTGGACACCTTTCTGGGTCTATCGGGACCGGTGCGAGAGGCCTTTGAGCGGGAGCACTCCGAGCTGTTTGGCGTCGACTACTGGCGCCGGGTCCAAAGCCAAGTCGGCTCCGGCGAGATGATCGATTTCTTTCCCTATTCCGACGCTCAGCGACTGCTCCCTACAGCCGAGACAGGGGCGGCCGAGCTCGAGGCTCGGCTGGTGCAAGGAGAGACGAGATGACAGATCCCGAGAGCTGGAGAACCACCCTCGAGGTCCGCGACGACCTCGTGCAGCGGTACCCGGATGTGTTGACCCCGGAGGCGATGGCCGCGATGGCGGTGCTGGCGCCGTTCGAAGCGGATCGCCGGGCGGTCATGGAGGCCCGCATCGCCAGACGCGCCCGACGGGCCCGCGACCGGGAGCGGATCGCCTTTCTGGATCCGGACTACGTCATTCCCCATTCCGAGATGCGAGTCCAGGATGCGCGGGACGGCCGTTTTGTCGGCGGCGAGATTCCGGCCGACCTCGAGCGCCAGTGGCTGCAGGGAACCGGTCCCGGGGCGAAGCCGAATGCACCGGTAGACCAGAGCATCCGCAACGTCGCCTATGCGCTGCTGTCGGGTGCCGACGGCTGGATGTTCGACGGCGAGGACGCGCTTGGCCAGGTGACCTCCATGTCGCTGGACAATCAGCTCAATCTCAAGCTCGCCATCGCCAAGGATCCGTTGTTCCTCGAGGCAGCCGAAAAGGTGGCCGGCGAGATGAACCGGTGGGGCGAGGAGTTCTTTGGGCACCCGATTATCGACGACTGGTCGGCGCAGCTCGACTTCACCACCAAGATCTTCCGCGCCCGCGGTCTGCATCTGGACGACCGCCACGTGCGATTGGCGGATGGCACCGGATTCTCCGCCGCCATCGTCGATCTGGTGCTCTATGTCGTCAACAACTACCGGCGCCTTGGAGAGAGCGGCGCCTCGATCGTCCTCTACCTGCCAAAGATCCAGACCGCCGAGGAGGCGGCACTGTGGAACCGGATCATCACCGCGCTCGAGGAGCACCTCGGGCTCGAGGTGGGGACGATCAAGGTCTATGTGCTGGTCGAGCAGCTCGAGGCCAGCTTCCAGCTGATGGAGATCCGTGCCGTTCTCGGCCGCCACTTTGTCGGCTTCAACACCGGCCGCTGGGACTACATCAACAGCGTCGCCGACGCCATGACCTGGGATCCCGACTTCATCAACCCCAACATCGACGCCATCGTCATGACCTATGGCTACATGCGAATCTACGAGGACCGGGTGCGGCGGGCCGTCAACACACCCGACACAAACGGCAACTTCGCCCTCTGGCAGGGCGGCATGGAGCCCAACATCCCCGTCGGCTCGCCCGAGGGCGTCGCCGCCAGCATGGAGAAGGCGCTGGCGGGTGCGCGACGCGAGCAACAGGAGGGGGCGAGCGGCAAGTGGGTCGCCCACTGGCGGATGGTCCACATCGTGCGGCCCGTCTGGGAGGAGGTTGGTGAGGCCAACCAGCTGGGTCGGGAGTTCCCGCCGCTCACCTACACCGAGGCCGATGCCGACGGCCTGGTGCTGCTGGAGCCGGCTCCGCGCACCGTGCGGGGGGCGCGGGATCTGCTGAGCGTGGCGCTCCAGTACGGCAACGCTTTTGGCCAGGGCTTTCAAGCGGCGGCGCTCAAACCCGCCGACTTCTTTGGCAACGACGACATCCTCTACCTGATGGAGGACATGGCCACCGGGGAGATTCGGCTCAGCATCCTCTGGGAGTGGCTGCACAAGGAAGCTCCCTTCACCGACGACGATCCCGAGACCGGCGTCGAGGCCGGAGATCGGTTTACCGTCGAGTTGTTCGAGCGGCTGCTCGACGAGGAGTACCGGAAGCTGCTGGAGGCGAGCGACCGGGACGTTTACGACGTCTCGAAGGAGACCACGCTGCCCATCGCCCGCGAGATCGCCGACACCTATGTCAACGACGAGGTAAAGGCGCCCTGGTACATCGATCTTCTGAACATCAACCTCAACAACGTCGATCTGGACGTCGCCAAGAATCGAATCGTGCAATATATGGAAGCGTTCCGGCGCGATGGCACCCGGATCACCGAGAATCCGGATTTCGCCGCCGCCGGCAGCGAATCCAAGACTTGAGGGCTGGAGATGAAAACACTGGAACAGCAGATCGCCAAAGCGGAAGAGTGGATGAACAGCCCACGCTTTGCGGGCATCACCCGCCTCTACTCGCCACGCCAGGTCGCGGCGCAGCGAGGCTCGATCGACCTCGATTACCCGGTGGCCCGTGCAGCGGCCGAGGCCTTCTACGACCACCTGCGGGAGCTGTTCGAGCAGGGTAGGGCGATTACCACCTTTGGACCCTACTCGCCCGGGCAGGCGGTCACCATGAAGCGGTTGGGCATCGAGGGCATCTATCTCGGCGGCTGGGCCACCTCCGCCAAGGGTTCGCTGGACGAAGATCCGGGCGCGGACCTGGCCAGCTACCCCTTGAGCCAGGTCCCGGACGAGGCGGCAACCCTGGTGCGGGCCCTGCTCACCGCCGACAAGAATCAGCACTACGCCCGCTCCCGCATGACCGAGGCCCAGCGGCAGGCCACTCGCATGATCGACTTTCGCCCCTTTATCATCGCCGATGCCGACACCGGTCACGGCGGTGACGCCCATGTGCGAAATCTCATCCGCCGCTTTGTCGAAGCGGGGGTACCGGGCTTTCACATCGAGGACCAGAAGCCGGG
>CALILB010000033.1 GCA_938016625.1 uncultured bacterium
AGCGCCGGCACCATCGTCTGGTGCCCCGCGGCCAGGGTGCTGACACCGACAATGTGAACGTCGTTCTCCACCGCCTGCCGAGCCGTCTCCTCCGGGGTCTGGAAGAGCGGTCCGATGTCGACATCGAACCCCAGGTCCGAAAAGGCGGTAGCTATGACCTTCTGACCCCGGTCGTGCCCATCCTGACCGATCTTGGCCACCAGGATTCGAGGCCGGCGTCCCTCGGCGGCGAGAAAGCCCTCCACACGCTGGCGGACTCTTGTGACGACATCGCTCATTTCACCCACTTCCCTACTGTATACCCCACCGATCGATCGAATCACCGCCTGGTGCCGGCCAAATACCCTGGTCAACGCCTCCGAGATCTCGCCGACGGTGGCCCGCGCTCGAGCCGCCTCGACCGCCAGGGTCAGCAGATTGCCTTCATCACTCTCGGCACTCGTGGTCAGGGCCGCCAGCGCCGCTGCCACCCCGTCGGCATCACGCTCGGTCTTCAACCGCTCCAGGCGTTCGAGCTGGGCCGCCCGTACCCTGGCGTTGTCCACCGCCAGCACATCGACCTCCTCCTCGCCGGTGAACGGGTACTTGTTGACACCCACGATCACCTGGTGCCCCGAGTCGATCCGTGCCTGGCTGCGGGCGGCGGCCTCCTCGATGCGGAGCTTTGGCAGCCCGGCCTCGATCGCCCTGACCATCCCGCCCATCTCCTCCACCTCGTCGATGTGTCGCCGGGCGCGGTCGGCCAGCTCACGGGTGAGCCGCTCGACATAGTAGCTCCCACCCCAGGGATCGACCGTCCAGCAGGTATCGGTCTCCTGCTGGAGTTGGAGCTGGGTGTTGCGCGAGATCCGGGCCGAGAAGTCGGTGGGCAGCGCTAGCGCCTCGTCGAAAGAGTTGGTGTGGAGCGATTGGGTGAGCCCCTGGGTGGCCGCCATCGCCTCGACACAGGTCCGTACCACGTTGTTCATGACGTCCTGGGCGGTCAGTGACCAGCCGGAAGTCTGGCAGTGGGTGCGCAGCATGAGCGACTTCGGATCCTGCGGCTCGAACTCCCGCATCAGCTCCGCCCAGAGCAGTCGCGCCGCCCGCAGCTTGGCGACCTCCATGTAGAAATCCATCCCCACGGCCCAGAAGAAGGAGAGCCGCGGCGCAAAGTCGTCGACATCAAGACCCGCGGCCAAACCGGTGCGAACGTACTCGAGCCCGTTGGCGAGCGTATAGGCCAGCTCCATGTCCGCGGTCGCCCCCGCCTCCTGCATGTGGTAGCCCGAGATCGAGATGCTGTTGAACTTGGGCATGTGCCGGGCGGTGTAGGAGAGGATGTCGGCCACGATCCGCATCGACGGCGCCGGCGGGTAGATAAAGGTGTTGCGCACCATGAACTCTTTGAGAATGTCGTTCTGGATCGTCCCGGCCATCTTGTCGGCCGCCACCCCCTGCTCCTCGGCGGCGACGATGTAGAGGGCCATGATCGGCAGCACGGCACCGTTCATGGTCATCGACACACTCATCCGATCGAGCGGGATACCGTCGAAGAGGATCTCCATGTCGAGGATCGAATCGATCGCCACCCCCGCCATCCCCACATCCCCCACCACCCGGGGGTGATCCGAGTCGTAGCCCCGATGGGTGGCCAGATCGAAGGCGATCGAGAGCCCGCGCTGACCGGCCGCCAGATTTCGCCGGTAGAAGGCGTTGGACTCCTCGGCGGTCGAGAAACCGGCATACTGTCGCACGGTCCAGGGGCGGCGGACGTACATAGTGGTGTAGGGCCCGCGCACAAAGGGTGGAAAACCGGGCATCGAGTCGAGCTCGCCCGCGCTGGCCAGGTCAGCGCCGGTGTAGACCGGCTGCAACGGGATTCCCTCGGGAGTCGGTACCTGCTGTCGCCCCTTGTCGCCCGCTTCCCGCTGCCACTCCTCCACCCCTGCACGCTGCGTGCGATCGAGCTCGTCGAAGGCGATCTTGCCGAAGTCGGGAATCCGCGACATCAGGTCTGATCCTCGAACGGCTCGCTATCCCGGCGAAGGGGAAACCTGGTGATCTTGAGGCTGTCACCCCCGCGCTCGAGAGCAGTCGTCAGCTCACCCACGGTGGCACCACGCGCCGCCGCCTCGATACAGGTCTCGACCCGTTCGACCCCACTTTCGGCGACCTCGACCTCGAGTGCGCCCCGCCGCTCGCGGCGCTCCGCGAGCCGGCGCGCGGCCGCGGCTGTCACCGCCGCCGGCCGCCGGTCGGGCCGGCTGAGACTCTCCTCACCGGTCGGCGCAAAGTCGGTCACCCCGGTGATCGCATCGATTCCCTCCTCCAGCCGCTCGCGCCGTTGCCGCCAGCTCTTCTCCACCTGCTCGGCGATGAGACCGGAGCCGAGAGACTCCACCATCCCGCCACCGCTCTCGATCTCCTGGAAGAGCGTCCAGGCCGATCGCGCCAGCTCTACGGTGAGCCACTCGACATAGAAGGAGCCGCCGGCCGGGTCGAGGACTCGACCGAGGTGGGCCTCCTCGGCGAGGATGGTCTGGGTGTTGCGGGCCAGACGCCGGCCATCGGCTCCCGGTCTCCCCAGCGCCGCGTCGAAGCTCGAGCTGGTGATGGCATCGGCACCACCGGCGATGGCGGCAAAGACCTGGGTGGTCGCCCGTAGGATGTTGTTCCAGGGGTCTCTTTTGGTCTTGGTCCGCGCCGAGGTGGTGGCGTGGATCCGGGCCGGTGACGACTCTTCCAGACCGCAGGCCCCGGCCATCCTGGCCCACAGCAGTCGCGCCGCCCGCAGCTTGGCAATCTCGGTAAAGAGATGGCGACCGATGGCAAACCGGAAGACCACCTGCTCGACGGCCGTCTGCGGCTCGACCCCCGCCTTCTCGAGCCGGCGCAGATAGTGCACCCCGGTGGCCAGGGCGTAGGCCAGCTCCTGCACGGTATGAGCGCCGGCATCGTGATAGGGCAGGGTCGAGACAGCGATGGCGCGGGACCTCGGTAGCCGGCTCTGACAATAGGCGGCGAGGGTGGCCATCTCTTCCTCGAGCGACGAGAGCAAACCCGGCAGCTCCCCATCGCGGGCCAGGGCGCCAAGGGGGTCGGCGCCAAAGGTCACCTCGAGGCCTTTCGGTTCCAGACCACGCTCAGCCGTGACAGCCAGGCAGAGTGCCGCCACCGGCAACGCGTTGGCCCCGGCATCGAGGTCGAAGGCGACCCCATCCAGATCGGCACTGTCAAACGCCGCCTCGAGATCGGCGGCGGTGTAGATCGTCGCCCCCTCCACACCGATATGCTCGCCGGCCGCCTCGGCGTCCCCGTCCAGACCGAGCCGTGCCGCCCGGTCGAGCCGCAGCCAGAGCGCATCCACTCCACCCGCGAGATCGGCTTCTATCGACTGGCGGAGACCGGCCGGATCGGGATCGTCCTGGAGCTGACAGATCCGCCAGGACCGCTCGCCGGAAGGCACGGCTCGAGATCCCCTGGTGTAAGGCCAGAGACAGGGAAACCCGGAGCCGTCGATCAGCTCGGTACGCGGCGAGACCGGCTCTTCGCCGCTGTAGAGGGGTTGGATCGAGAGACCTTCGAGGCTGTGGGTGACCAGGGCACGCTCGAAGTCCTTGTCGCCGAGCTCGGCTTCCACCCTGGCCCGCCACTCGTCGTGGCTCACGGCGGCGAAGGGTTCCTTCATGCCCTACATGTTCCGGCGGTACTGACCGCCCACCTGGTAGAGGGCGTTGGAGATCTGCCCCAGCGAGCAGACCTTGCCCACCTCCATCAGGGTGTCGAAGGTGTTTCCGGCCTCGATGGCGGTCTGCTGGAGGCTTACGAGACCCGCCTTGGCGGCCTCGCGGTTGCGCTCCTGGAAGGCCTCGAGCGATCGAATCGCGTACTCCTTCTCCTCGGTGGTCGAGCGGCTGACCTCGCCCGGCACCACCGTCGGCGAACCCTCGGCGCCGAGGAAGGTGTTGACTCCGATGATCGGCAGCTCACCGCTGTGCTTGAGCGACTCGTAGTAGAGCGACTCCTCCTGGATCTTCGAGCGCTGGTACATCCGCTCCATGGCCCCCAGCACCCCACCCCGCTCGGAGAGGCTCCTGAACTCCTCCAGCACCGCCTGCTCTACCAGATCGGTCAGCTCCTCGATCGCGAACGAGCCCTGGAGCGGATTCTCGTTCTTTGCCAGCCCCAGCTCCTCGTTGATGATCAGCTGGATCGCCAGCGCCCGCCGCACGCTCTCCTCGGTCGGGGTGGTGATCGCCTCGTCGTAGGCGTTGGTGTGGAGCGAGTTGCAGTTGTCGTAGATGGCATAGAGGGCCTGCAACGTCGTGCGGATGTCGTTGAAGCCGATCTCTTGCGCGTGCAGGCTGCGGCCCGAGGTCTGGATGTGGTACTTGAGCTTCTGCGATCGCTCGTTGGCCCCGTACTTGCGCTTCATCGCTTTGGCCCAGATTCGCCGCGCCACCCGGCCGATCACCGCGTACTCCGGATCCATGCCGTTGGAGAAGAAGAAGGAGAGGTTGGGGGCGAAGTCGTCGATCGCCATCCCGCGGGAGAGGTAGTACTCCACCAGGGTAAA
>CALILB010000034.1 GCA_938016625.1 uncultured bacterium
ACTGGGGGCCGAGCTCGATACCGACACCCGGACGCTCGATGTCGAGGCCGAGCTGGAGAATGCGGACGGGCGCCTGCGCCCCGGGATGTTTGGCCGGATGGAGATACCGCGGCAGACCCTGGCGGCTGCCCTGCTGGTGCCACTGGCCGCGGTCGTCGACTTTGAGGCTGAGAAGGTGGTCTACGTGGTCGAAGGCGATCGCGCCCGGCGTCAAGTCGTAAGCCTGGGACCGGTCGTCGGTGAGCGGGTGGTGGTAACCGAGGGTATAGCAGCGGGCGACCGCGTCGTAGTCAGCGGTCAGCAACAGGTGGCCGATGGTCAGCGAGTGAACGACGTGGAGCAATCGTGATGGCACGTCTCACCGAGATCTCTCTGGCTCACCGGGTTACCGTCTTTTTTCTGGCGGTGGCGGTGGCCTTTGCCGGGCTCAACGCCTACAGAAATCTGCCTCGGGAGTCATTCCCCGATATCGAGATTCCGGTAATCATCGTTTACACCATCTACCCCGGGGCTGCGCCGGCCGACGTGGAGGAGCAGGTCACGGATCGTCTCGAGCGCGAGCTCACCGGGCTGGATGGGCTCAAGGAGCTGAGCTCGGTCTCGCAAGAAGGGGCCTCGATGATTACCGTCGAGTACGTGTCGGGCACCGATATCGACACGGCTCTACAAAAGGTGCGAGACCGGGTCGATCTGGCCAAGCCCGATCTTCCCGACGACGCCGAAGACCCGGTGCTGCAGGAGATCAGCCTCACCGACTTTCCGATCATCCAGGTCAATCTCTCGGGCGAGGTTGGCCCGGTGGTGCTCAAAGAGGTGGCCGAAGAGCTCCAGGACGAGCTCGAGATCCTGAGAGGGGTGTTGCGGGTCAACCTGGTGGGTGGGCTCGAGCGCGAAGTTCGTGTCGATGCCGATCCCGAGCGCCTGCGACTGTATGGGTTGTCGCTCGACGATGTGGTGGATGCGATCGGTGACGAGAATGTCTCCATTCCCGGCGGTGACATGGATCTCGGCGAGCAGAGCTATGCCGTGCGTGTTCCGGGAGAGGTGGACGATCCGCTCGAGGTGGGCGACTTCGTCATCGTCGCCCGTGCCGGCCAACCGGTCTTTGTCCGCGACGTGGCCGAGGTCACGTTCGGTTTCAAGGACCGCGAGTCCTTTGCCCGCATCGACGGTCGGGAGTCGGTGGCGTTGATGGTCCAGAAGCGGCAGGGGGCCAACATCATCGAGGTGGCCGATGCGGTCAAGGAGCAGGTCGAGCTGTCACGCCAGCAGTGGCCGGGTGGTGTCGAGGCGACGGTGCTGGGAGACCAGAGCAAAGACATCCGCATGATGGTCTTGGATCTCGAAAACAACATTCTCTCGGGTCTGGTGTTGGTGGTGGCGGTGCTGATGGTGGCGTTGGCCTTTCGCAATGCGCTGTTTGTCGGGGTGGCCATCCCCTTCTCGATGCTGATCACCTTTCTGGCGGTACAGTTGTTGGGTGTGACGCTCAATATGGTGGTGCTTTTCTCGCTGATTCTGGCGGTGGGGATGTTGGTCGACAACGCCATTGTGGTGATCGAGAACATCTATCGCCATATGCAAGAGGGTGAGCCGCGTAAGTCGGCATCCGGCAATGCGACACGCGAGGTCGGCTCGGCCATCCTGTTCTCTACCTTGACGACGCTGGCGGCCTTCTCGCCGCTCTTTTTCTGGCCGGATGTGATCGGCGACTTCATGTGGTACCTGCCGTTCACCATCTGTCTGGCGCTGTCAGCGTCGCTGCTTGTGGCCTTTACGCTCAACCCGACCCTGGCCAGTGCCTTTATGAAGCTGTCGAAGCGCGATCTGAGGGCACAGGAGGTCGGGGATAGTGGTTGGATGACGAGGATCGGCGATCGCATCGTGGCGCTCTATCGGGCAAACCTCACCTGGGCGCTCGATCATCGGGCGGTGGTGGTGCTGGCGACGGTGGCGGTCTTCTTTGGTGTCTTGATGTTGTTTGGCCGCTTCAACCATGGGATCGAGTTCTTTCCCGCCACCGAACCGACCCAGATCATCGTCGACCTGGAGATGCCCCCGGGTACACGGGTCGAAGCGACAGACGAGGTCATCCGCGAGCTCGAGCGACGGTTTACCGATCTACCGGATCTGCGGGTGATGGCGGCCGGCAGCGGCGCCGGCAGCCAGAGCGAGCTCTTTGGTGGCGGCTCGGGCAGCGCCACCAACGGCCGCATCATTCTGGATCTCATCGACCGCAAGGAGCGTGAGCAGGACTCGTTCCTCACCCTGGAGCAGGCGCGGGCGCGCACCGCGGGTCTGCCCGGAGCGACGATCGATGTCGATCGGCCGGCGGAGGGGCCACCGGTCGGCGATCCGGTATCGATCGAGCTTAGTGGTGACGACTTCGAGACCCTGGGGGCGATCTCGCGGCGCATACGCCAAGAGATCGAGGACATCGAGGGACTGGTGTCGTTGGATGACGACTTCGACCTGGCCCGACCCGAGCTGGTGGTCCATCTCGATCGCACCCAGGCGGCGCGGTTGGGACTGACCACCGCCACCGTGGCCTCGACCATCCGCACCGCGGTCAACGGCACCGAGGCCTCCACCTTTCGCCATGGTGACGAGGACATCGACATTACCGTCAGGCTTCAGGAGGGCTCGCGCACCTCTCTCGCCTCGCTGGCGCGGCTGGCGGTGGTGGCCAACGGCAAGCAGATCCCCATCTCCGCGGTGGCCACGATCGAGCGCGCCAAGGCGCTGACCGCCATCCGCCACAAGGATCAGAAACGGGTGGTCACGGTTAGCGGCAAGGTGACGACCCCGACGATGGCGGAGCCGGTGCGCCTTGAAGCCCAGGAGCGGATCGAGGCGATTCCCGATCTGCTGCCGGCGGGTTACTCGATGACCTTTGCCGGTCAGAGTGAGGACGAGGAGGTGGCCAAGGAATTCCTCTCGACCGCCTTCCTCTACGGTGTGCTGCTGGTGCTGGGGTTGATGGTGGCCAAGTTCGACTCGCTGGCGCTCCCCGCGATCGTCATCACCACGGTCATCATGTCGATGATCGGTGTGCTGGTCGGCCTGTTGGTAACCGGCATGCCCTTTGGCATCATCATGACCGGTCTAGGTGTGATCTCGCTCGCCGGGATCGTGGTCAACAACGCCATCGTGTTGCTCGACTACGGCGAGAAGCTCGTCGCCCGCGGCCTGCCGCGCCGCGAGGCCGTGGTGCAGACCGGGCTCCGCCGTATGCGGCCGGTCCTGCTGACCGCGATCACCACCATCCTCGGGCTGATCCCTTTGTCGACCGGTTACGAGTTCGACTTCCGCGCCCTCCACTTCTCGAGCGGCGGTGAGAGCAGTCAGTGGTGGCAGTCGATGGGTGTGGCGGTCATCTTCGGACTCGCCTTTGCCACCTTTCTCACCCTCGTACTGCTGCCGGTGCTGTACGATCTCCTGCTCCAGGTTCGCGAGTGGCGAGCACGGAGAAAGAGAACCGAGCCCGAGCCGGTGGCGGAGCTCGTGGAAGAAGAAGAGGAGGAGCCCGAGCGGGAAGTGGCCACCGGAATGGCGAGGGAAGAGGGGCTTAGGGGCCTAGGGGCTTAGGGGAAAAAGGTTCTGGGGTCTCGAAGCGGCCGGCCTCCGTGCCGGCCGATCGACGCAGGGGAAGAAATGGAATGATCAAACTAGCCCTCATCGTCCACCTCCTCGGAGCCACGATCTGGACCGGTGGCCACCTGATACTGGCCATCGGCTTTCTCCCTCAAGCAATGCGAAAGAGGGACCCCGCGATCATCGAGGCCTTCGAGTCCAAATTCGAGCGCATCGGCATCCCGGCCCTGATCCTCCAGGTCATCACCGGTCTAACCCTGGCCTACGCCTACCTTCCCGATGTCTCCAAGTGGTTCTCCTTCGAGACCCATGTCGCTACCCACATCTTCGTCAAGCTGGTCCTGCTGGTGCTGACCCTCGCCCTGGCACTAGACGCGCGGCTCCGCATCATTCCCAAGCTCTCGACAGACAACCTGACAAGCCTCGCCCTCCACATCCTGGCCGTGACCCTGATCTCGGTCCTCTTCGTCGCCTTTGGTGCCGGCATCCGCACCGGCGGTCTTTTCTAGATCGATCGACAGAGCCACCCGGTGGTCCTGTCGGACTCCGGGACACGCCTG
>CALILB010000035.1 GCA_938016625.1 uncultured bacterium
GGCATCGAGGAAGACCTGGACGGCATCGAGACCGGTAAATTGCTCGCGGAGCTCGTCGATCAGGGGTTGGGCGGCAAAACGACTGACCTCTAGATTGAGCTTGCGCAGCCGCTCGCGGGCTTCGCGCTGCCAGCGGGGAAATTGAAGCAGGACCTTCTGCAGCTTCTCCTTGAAGGTGTCGATCTCCTGCTCGAGCTTCTGGCGCTCCTTGTCGGGAAGCTTCTGGAACTCCTCGGGTGAGAGGATCTCGTCGTCCTGCACCGGGGCGAAAGCCATGCCTGCGGCGGTGCGCAGAAAGGCAAGCCCCTGCTCGCCGGCCTCGTCGGCAAGCTCGGAGAGGGCCCTGGTCTGACGCTCGTTGAACTGCTCCTCCAGCCCCTGGCGCTGGGTCTGATACTCCTCGCTGTCGAGGGCGGCCTGCAGCGCGGTGGTGAGCTCGTCGACCAGACGCTCCATCGCCCGGCGCAGCTCGCCGCCACGACCCGCCGGCAGTTGCAGCATCTTGGGCCGGTGCGACTCCTCGAAGTTGTTGACGTAACAGATGTCGGAGGGTGTCTCGTTACCGGCGGCCTTGCGCTCGAGATACTGCAGCACCGCTGTGTGCTTGCCGGTCCCGGGAGGACCAAAGGCAAAGATGTTGTAACCGTCGCGCTCGATTCCGATCCCGAACTCGACCGCCGCGACCGCCCGGGGCTGGCCCAACAGACCCTCGAGCGGTTCGAGGTCGTGGGTGGTCTCGAAGGCGAGCTCCCCGAGATCACACTTGCGGAAGAGCTGGTCGGGCTCGAGCGGCTTGGGAATCGACATCTCTAGTCTTCCTCGACCTGAAAGACCGTGTCGATCACGGTGCCATCGACCCACTTGATCACCGCCACCGGCTTGTCGGTGAACCTTGCCCGTTGCGGCGGACCACCGCAGAACCCTTCTACTTCCTCTTTGATCTCCTCGATGGGGCGGATGGGGAGATCGGAGCCCGCGAGGGCATCGAGCAGGTCCTGGCGCCGGGGGTTGATGGCGATCCCCCGCTCGGTGGCGATGACGTCGATCAGCTCACCCGGGCCGGTTACGGTCGTCACCTTGTCGACGATCACCGGGATGCGATCGCGAAAGGAGGGCACCGCCAGGATCGTGCAGCCGGCAGTCAGACAGTTCTGCCAGCCACCGATGCCGTGGAGGAGCAGCCCATCCGAATGGGTGTTGACGTTGGCGTTGAAATCGACGTCGACCTCGGTAGCGCCGAGGACCACCGCATCCACCATCGAGGCAAAGTTCCCCTTGCCATGGTAGTTGTAAGACGTAAAGGGCGAGGTCGGTACGTGGCGGGGATCCTCAGCGATGGAGCGCACACCGTCTAGGTCGAAGGTCTGACCATCCAGGATGTAGTCGGTGAGCCCGGTCTCCAGCATCTCGACCAGGTACTTGGTGGAGCCGCCGCGGACAAACCGCGCCTTGACCCCGGCGTCACGCATCATCTCGCTCAGATAGGTGACAAAGGCCAGCGCGATGCCGCCGGCGCCGGCCTGGAAGGAGAAACCGTCGCGCATGATGCCGCTGTCCCGCACCAGTTGCGCCACCTGCCGGGCGATCCGCTGGCGGTCGGGGCTGCGGGTGATGACGGTGGTGCCGGAGACGATCTTCGAGGGGTCACCGACGCTGTCGACCTCGACCACATAGTCGACGTTGTTCCCCTGGATCTGCCAGGGGATGCAGGGAAAGGGCACCACGTTATCGGTCACTACGATGACGTTCTCGGCATAGATCGAGTCGGCGAGGGCAAACCCCAACGAGCCGCAGGCCGACGGCCCGTGTGAGCCGTCGCAGTTGCCAAAGGGGTCGGCCGTGGGCGCAGCGATGATGGCGATGTCGATCTTTACCTCGCCATCCTGGACCGCCTGCCAGCGGCCGCCGTGGGAACGGAGCACCCCCACGCCGCGCATCTTGCCGTGCGAGCAGTAGCGGCCCAGCGGACCATTCATGCTCCCCTCGATGTGGTGCACGACCCCCTTGTCCATGAGCTCGATGACCGGCTCGTGGCAGGGGAAAGAGGCCGAGGGGAACCACATCAGGTCCTTGGCCCCCATCTTGGCGGCGGTTTCGAGCACCCTGAGTGCCACCCGGTCGCCGTTGCGGAAGTGGTGATGGTTGGAGATCACCATGCCGTCGCGGAGACCACATTTCTTCAGCGCCTCCTCGAGGCTGGCGACCCGTTTGTCGCCATCGGCCGGGAAGTCCCGGCAACTGCGGATGGGGGGTGCCTGCTTGCGTCCATCGGGCTCGAACCGGCCCACACCTTTATAGGGGGTCTGCTCGCGACCGTTGACGACCGTCGGCACCCGGCGCCCGAGGGCGTTCTTCACCAGCTTGGCGTCCTTTTTCATTTCTTGGCCTCGGTCGCTGATTCGTCTGCGGGGAGGGTACCCAGCTCACGTGCCTGCTCGACCAGTCGCAGGGCCTGCTTGACCACCGGTGGATCGATCATCTTGGAGCCCAGGCTGACGACGGCCAGTCCCTCGGCCTCGGCCTGCTCGAAGGCGGCGACGATGCGCTGCGCCTTCTCGATCTGAGCCGGCGTCGGGTTGTACGCCTCATGAATGACTTCGATCTGCCGCGGGTGGAGACAGCCCATCCCCTCGAAACCGATCTGCTTCGACGCCAGACACCAACGTTCGAGCCCCTCGATGTTGTCCACATCGCTGTAGACCGAGTCGATGGCCTGGACGCGGGCGGCCTTGGCGGCATTGGCCATCCGCCGGCGGGCGTAGTTCGATTCGACGCCCTCGGCCGAGCGGGGCACACCGATGTCGGCGCTATAGTCCTCGAGCCCGATGGTCAGCGCCGCCACCCGGTCGCTGGCACGGGCGATGTCGAAGGCGTGCTCGATGCCCAGCGCCGACTCCAGGATCGGCATCAGCCAGAGCGGTCGCTCGCTGCCCCCGAGGGCCTCGGCGATGATGGCGTCGACCTCGCGCACCTGATCGGGTCGCTCCACCTTGGGGATCAGGATCAGCTCGGGGTGCTGGGGAACGATCTCGGCCAGATCCTCGAAGCCCAGCGGCAGCTGGTTGATCCGCACCATCCGCTCGGCGCCGTGAAAATCGACCACCCGCAGGGCATTGCGTACCAGCAGCCGGGCGTCTGTCTTGGACTCGGCGGCCACCGAATCCTCCAGGTCCAGGATGACCGCGTCGGCCCCGTGGAGCCCGGCGTTGATAAAGAATTTTGGCTCGTTGCCGGGCAGATAGAGCCGTGAGCGGCGCCGGCGATCGCGGGTGGAGGGGTCCGGTTCGACGGTGCGCTCAGGGAGCAACGGGGTCGCCGGCTGGTGACCGGCAGCGCGCACCGCGGCCTCGACGCGGGCGGCGATGACAAAGGGCAGGGCACCGGCATCCTCGATCCCGACTCGGGCGTGCTCGACCCCGAGAGTCGACATCGCCGCGGTGACCTGACTGCGGATCGAGTCGCCGTAGTAGGGCTCGACCCTCGAGGCCAGCTCGAGGTCGATACCACCCTTTGTTCGGAGCTCTACCTCGACCTGGAGATCCGAGCGCACTCGCTCCCCACGACGACCGGCCGTACCGGTGGAGGAGGCCTCGCCAGTCTTCTTACGCCGTTTCATCTCACAGCTTCTCGATGATGGCGTCGGTGACCTGTCCGGTGGTCGCCGCACCCTTGGCGATGGCATCGGCTCCACCGGGCACCTTCATCATGTCGTAGGGCCGTACCTTGCCCTCCTCGACGACGGCGGCCACGGCATCTCGCACGCGCGCCGCCTTGTCGGTCTCGCCGATGTGGTCCAACAGCATGGCGGCGGCGAGAATCATGGCGATGGGGTTGACGATCGGCGGATCGAGCTCGGCGTACTTGGGGGCCGAGCCGTGGGTGGGCTCGAAGACCGCCACCTCCTCACCGATGTTGCCGGAGGCGGCAAAGCCAAGACCGCCGACAAGACCGGCAAAGGCGTCGGAGACGATGTCGCCAAACAGGTTGCCCGCCACGACGACGCCATAGCTCTCCGGGTTCTTGGTCAGCCACATCATCTGGGCGTCGATGTTGGTCGACCAGAGGTCGATCTCGGGAAAGTCGGTCTGGATCTTCTTGGCCTCTTCCTCCATCATTCCCGAGGTCTCGCGCAACACGTTGGGCTTCTCGCACACCGTGACCGACTTGTAGCCGTGCTTGAGGGCGTACTCGAAGCCCGCCCGCAGGATCCGCTGGCAGGCCCGGCGGGTAAAGATGCGGGTACTGATGGCCAGATCCGCGGCGGGCGCTTCGGCAAAGGCCTTGAACTTTGGGTGGGTGCCAAGGGCGTCGCGTACCGTCGCCGGCGGGTCGGTCCACTCGACCCCCGAGTACATCCCCTCGGTGTTCTGGCGAAAGATCACCGCGTCGACCCGGGGCTCCTCGAAGCCGCCATCGGCGCTTCGGCGGATGAAATTGAGCGGGTTGCCGGGAAACGAGCGGCAGGGCCGGATGCAGACATCGAGGCTGAACCGCTGCCGCATGCCGACGATGGGGCTGAAGTAGCTGTAACCCTTGTCCTGGAGCTCGGGGGCGAGCTCGGCCGCCGCCTGGGTCTTGGGTTTCGAGGTGATCGCCCCAAAGAGTCCCAGCTTGTGCTCGGCCAGCAGCTCCACCGTACGCTCGGGGAGCGCATTGCCCTCACTGACCCAGTACTCCCAACCGATGTCGGCCTCGACATAGTCGGCCGTGAAGCCGGCCGCCTCGATGACCCGCAGCGCCTCGGGGAGAACGGTTCTACCGATGCCGTCACCCGGCATCACCACCACAGTGTGCTTTGCCATGACTTGTCTCTATCCTTTCTGGCGCTCAGCCGATGCCGAGCTCTTGACGTACCTTGTTCTCGACGCCGCCGGCGACCACCAGAGCCTGGGGGACGACACCCAGCGGCGGGAAGCTGAAAGTCTCGTTACGAAAGACGATGGTGCCGGCGGCGAAGTCGACCTCGATCTCGTCGCCGGGGATGAGAGTCTTATCGCCTTTGTCGATCTCCCCGGCCAGCAATTCGCGGATGCGTTCCACCAGCTCCGGACAGGCGATACAGGGGAAGCCGTTGTTGAAAGCGTTGCGCAGATAGGTCTGCGAGTAGCTGCCGGCGATGATCATGGCGATGCCCTTGGCCTGGAGCGCGGTGACCGCCTGCTCCCGGCTCGAGCCGGTGCCAAAGTTCCAGGCACCTACCAGCACGTCACCCGCCGCCGCCTGACCGGCAAAGCCGGGGTCGTAGTTCTCGAACACCACCTCGGCCATCATCTCCGGGGTCATGTCGTCGCGGTAGGTGTAGTCCTTGCCGTAGATTCCGTCGGTGTTGAGGTTGTCCTGGGGGAGAAAGATCAGCCGCCCCTCCACCCGCTCGGGGAAGCCGGGCAGGATCTCGACCTCCTCTGCCGCGGCTGCGGGTGGGGCCAAGGTTGTGAACTCGGTCTCGATCACGGTGCTCTCGAAGTGGGTCGGGCCGCAGATATAGCCGGCCACCGCCGAGGCGGCTACCACCGCCGGGCTGGCGAGATAGCACTTGGCCTCGCGGGAGCCCATGCGACCCTTGAAGTTGCGGTTGGTGGCCGAGATCCCGACCTCACCCGGCTCCAGTAGTCCCGCTCCCAGCCCGATACAGGGCCCACACCCCGGGGGGAGCGGCTGTGCACCGGCGTCGAGCAGGGTCTGCCACGTCCCCTGCCGCTCACAGGTCGCCTGCACCTCCCGGCTGGCGGCGGCGAGATAGAACTCGACCCCATCGGCGATCTTCTGGCCCGCCAACACCGCCGCCGCCGCCGCGATGTCCTCGGTGCGCGAGTTGACGCAGGAGACGAGATAGGCCTTGTGGATCCCGATCCGCTCCTTTTCCATCTCCGGCAGCGGGGTGGCGATCTGGACGGTGTCGGGGCCCGCGATGTGGGGCACCACCGTCGACAGATCGAGGGTGATGCGGCCGGCGTAGGGGGCGTCCTCGTCGGGGAGGAGCGGACTCTCCCGCCAGGCGGCGAGATCGTCGGTCGACACCCGCTCCACACCCCGCTCGGCCAGGATCTCCCGACGCTCTCCAAGATAGCCGACCGTGGTCTCGTCCGCCGGGAACCAACCCACCAGCGCTCCCCACTCGGTGGTCATGTTGGAGACCGCCAGTCGCTCTTCCATGCTGAGGGTCTCCACTCCCGGGCCGACAAACTCGACCGCGGCGTTGAGCACCTCACCCTGGCTGTAGAGACCGCAGAGCGTGATGATCAGATCCTTGCCGCTGGCGCCTACCGGCAACCGACCCTCGAGCACCACCTGGATGGTGCGCGGGATCTGCCACCAGAAGGTGCCGGTGGCCCAGATCGCCGCCGCGTCGGTGCGCACCACCGGGGTGCCGACGGCTCCCATGGCGCCGTACATGTTGGAGTGCGAATCGGAGGCGACCACCAGCGAGCCGGGCACCAC
This sequence comes from uncultured bacterium, assembly GCA_938016625.1. Classification (GTDB taxonomy): domain Bacteria; phylum Acidobacteriota; class Thermoanaerobaculia; order Multivoradales; family JAHEKO01; genus M0029. The sequence goes on from CALILB010000035.1 coordinate 6,439, forward strand.
GTACTGCTGCTCGACCATGACCTGGTGGCCGATACCGGTGCCGGCGGGGTAGAAGTCGACCCCCTGCTCGCGGGCGAAATCCTCGATCGAGCTGTACTTTGCCAGGTTCTCTTCCGACGTGTTCTGGATGTCGTGATCGAGGATGAAGACCGGCTGTCCGGGATCCTTGACCCGGTCGGCGCCGATGGTTCGGAACTTCTTCATCACCGGCGCGGTGTTGTCGTGGGTCATCACATGATGCGGGCGGATGGAGAGAAAGTCTCCGCTCCGTAGCGGCCGGCCGGTAGGTCCCTCGGCCATGTGAGCTTGTGCGATCTTTTCGACGACCGTTTGACCCATCGTCTGACCTCCTACGAGTCGGCGGCGGCGAGCCGCATCAACTCGGTGATCGAATCCTGGTTCTCCAGATTCCAGACCGCCTCTTTGAGCTGCTGTCGCCGCTCGGCCGACATTACCGCCTCGGCCAGGGCATCGAACTTCTCTTCGATCTCCTGGTCGGTGAGCGGGTTGCGGGGATCGCCCTTGGGGTAGTCGATCTGCTTGGTGAGCTCGCGGCCGTCGGTGGTGACGACCTTGACGATGACCCGCTGGAGCTCGGGGAAAAGGGCCTCGATCTCGGGATCGGCGACCACTTCGACCTTCTCGAGCTGCGCTCGGATCTTGGGATCCATGATCTTCTCGTCGGTGAACTGGAGCGGTGTGACCTGACGGTCGGCGACGGCCGCGGCAATGACATAGGGCAGGCTGTGATCGGCCGTCTCCTTGGTTCGCGGGTCGTACTTGCTGGGGTCGGCGAGGATGTCCGCCGCCCGGGCCAGCGACCGGATGTGCACCTTCTCAACCTGGTCGGGCGCCAGATCGTTCTCCTTGATGATGTCCAACGTGCAGGAGATGGGGGCGTGGGTCAGCGCCTCGGTGGGGAAGGCCTTCATGCCACACTGGGTGATGCGATAGCCGTCGCCCAGCCCCTCCTCGAGGATGTCCAGCTTCCACTCGGGACCCATACATTGAACCAATCCCTCCTTGCCGTCGATGACGTGCTCGGGGCCGCTGTAGCCCTTCTCGGCCAGCAGTGCCGCCACCACGCCGCTCTGGGTGGCCATCGGATCGACGGTGTTCTTCATCATGGTGAGCTTGCCGGCGGTCACCGCGCCAAGGGTGACCATGCGCGAGCCGGAGATACCGATGGCGTGCTGCATCTGCTCCCAGTCGAGGTCGAGCAGCTTGGCCGCCACCATCGGCGAGACAAAGGCCGTCAGGGTGGCGTGGTGCCAGCCCCGCTCTCGGATCCCCGGGATGGCCGCCTCGCAGAGCCGCATCTCGAATTCGTGGCCGAGGACGATGCCGACGATGAGGTCGCGTCCTCCCTTGCCGGTGCGCTCGCCACAGGCCATGGCCGCCGGAATGATGTCGGAAGGGTGGGAGGGGTCCTGCTGCCAATAGATGTCGTTGTAGTCCATGACCCGGACCATCAGCGCGTTGAGCAGCGTGGCCGACACCGGGTCCATCCGTTTGCCGGTGCCGATGACCGTTGCCGGCCCCGTGCCTCCGTGCTCCTCGAGCACCTCGAGGGCGATCTTGACGTCGTGTTGCTGGTAACCCCCGAGGGCGCACCCCAGAGAGTCGAGCAGATAGCGCTTGGCTTCGCGGACCGCATCGTCGGTGAGGTGGTCGAACTCCAGGTCGGTGGCCCAGCGCGACATCCGGGCGGTAATAGTTTCGCTCACTTTCTTCAACCCCCTATTTGAGATTCTTGAACGGTTCGTAACTCATGAAGTCGGCGTGATGGACGATGAAGGCCTCGGTACTGCGCTTGACCATGTTGCCCTCGCCGGCGTGGGTGGCGATGATATGGCAGACCGGGTCGGGGACACCACAGGCCATGGCCAGGTGGACACCGGTGAAGGGGTGTCGGAGGGCTTTGCCCCGATCGCTCTGCACCGCTTTGCCATCCTGCGTTTCGTACTCGAGCAGCTTGCCGACATCGGCCAGTATCGCCCCGGCGATCACCACATCCATGTCGATCGGCAGCCCTCTGCCCAGAAACTCATCCATCGCCTCGGCCGACCGGCGGGCGATGTGCACCACACACCGTTTGTGCTCCATAAAGGTGGCCGGGCAGTCGGGGATGAGAAGAGTAAAGGGGATCTCGTTCAGATCCTGCGGCTCCAGGGGGCTGTTCTCGAAGGCTTTGATCCACGTCTGCAGCACGCTCTCCCGGAGCTCGTCGGACTGGATCCAGGCAATCTCGGGCCACAACTCTTCTACCGCCTCGCGCATGGGCTTCTCCTTCTATTCGAGTGGAATGTCATGGAGCCGCCGGTCGAATCTCCTGACCGAGGTCCCGACCACTCGGCTTCATGTCTTGGGTGCAGTTTAACCCGGTCTCCTACCCGCACTCCAGAGTCGGAGCCAAAGAGAATCCCTTCCGGAACGAGGTGCGACTGCCGGGTTGGTCCCCGGGAGGCCGGCGGCCTCCCGGGGGGGAGAAAAACGGTCAGGTCTTAGACCGTGACCGGCTCGAGCTTTTCCTCAGGTGAGGCCACGGTGGCCTT
>CALILB010000036.1 GCA_938016625.1 uncultured bacterium
ACCTTCCTCATCGACCTCGAGCGCACCCTTCTCCAGTAGATAGTTGAACTGGGAGATGACCCCCCGGCCGTGAGCCTCGTGCACACCAAACCGGGCCGAGCGGAAGAGACCCGCCACATAGGTGGCTTCCAGGGTGTCGCGCAGCTCGGCGGCAATCTCACCCTTTTCGATCAGGGCAAGGATGTTGTAGATCCCCATGACATCCGCCTTCGCCTCCTCCAGCGTCGAGTAGAGGTCCTTGAGCTCGAGACGAACCTCGGTGTCGCGGCCATCCAAAGTGATCTTGCCGGGTCCCAGGCCATGTGAGAGCTCGTGATGGAGACTCTCGGCAAAGAAGGCTTCAAAGGAGGTGGAGTCGACCTGGTCCGCGGCCAGGACCCGGTCGGCAATCGGCACCAGGATCTTGTCGTATTTGGCCCGTAAGACATTGCGCAGCATCACTTTCTTCGAGCCCTTCTCCTCACGCACCCGTTCGTCGTTGGGGAGGTTGAAGGCCAGGGTCTGGACCCCTGCCTTGCTGTCGCCACCGACATAGATCTCGTCGACAACCCGCATGGGGCTCTCGGTCCCGCGGTCGAAGTTCTTGTGCTCGTCGGCGATGGGCAGGTTGCGCTCGAGCCATGGCAGCTCGTTCTTGAAGCGATCCAGAGCCGCCGACTCCTCGGGCAGGTTGACGGTCACAAACGCCTCAAAGGCCGCCTTGTAGCCAAACAAGCCATCCTCGTAGGTCTCGTAGGGTCCGATGGTGACCTCCACCGGTGAGTCGAGCTCCATCCAGTCCTTGTCGCTCTCGTAGTAGTCGTCGCTAAAGAAGGCATCGGCCCGTGCCTCGAGGAAGGTCCTGAGCGAATGGTTGCTGGTGAGCTCCGCTGCCCGCCGTAGATGCTCGGCCGCCGGCTCGAGCCACTCGCGATAAGCCACCGAGTAGGGTATGGCCGTAAGGGTGTCTCCCTCCCGCTGGACGACGGTAAAGAGACCCTTCAGGGCCTCGGCATCATCCGCGTTCTCCTCGACCCAGGCCTCGAGCTCCTCCTTGCTCATGTCGGTCGGGTAGTAGCCGGCCCCGTTCGGGTGGGGCATCGCGCCGATGTAGGGCTCCATCTCCGCCAGGCGGTCCCAGGGACCGAAGTTGACCTCGTAGAAGGTCGCCAGCGGGCCGCCGGCAGCAAGCGCCGCCGACCGGAGATCGGGGTTGTCTACCCACACCTGGCGCAGAAAGATCTCGTCCATGAGCTGACCGGCCTTGATCAGCTCGACTAGCACCGCCTGCTCCCCTTCCGGCACCCCTGAAAGATCGGCGGTCATCTCGGTTGGCGCGTAGCGCTCGAGCCGCTCCTCGATATCGGCAGCCACCGGCAGACCTGCCACCTCCATGGTGACGGCAGCGTCCTCCCCGGCACCCGGCTGCTCCGCCGGGGCACAGCCGAGGCCGCCCAGCAGAGCCAGACAAACGATTCCTGTCAGGTATCGCATCGCTCCTCCTTTCAACAACCAGATCCTTCCACACCCACGGATGTGCGGCAACGCCGAAGCGGTCGGCCTCCGTGCCGGCCGATTCCTCACCGTAGAGGCGGGAGTCCATCCGGGTGGCCCCTGGCCGGGGGCCGACCCGGTCTAAGAGGAGTGCAGGTGCGGGCCCCACCGCCAGATCTTCTCCCAGGCCCGCGCCGGCACCCAGGCGGGTCCTCCCGCAGGCACCCTCGCCACCAACATCCCAGCCTGATCATCGCTGGCGCACATCTGCAGATAAGTAGGGCCGGCACGGAGGCCGGCCGTTTCGACGGTTTGGACGAGGCTAGCTCTGGTTCGACTCCCCCAGGCCGTGACTTGTCCCGCAGATCGAACAGGGTGTCGGCGGCTCGGTGTTGCTCACCCGATGGGAGATGGGCTCGAGCGTCTGCAAGTAGGCAAAGATCGCCCCCAGATCGTCATCGGTCATGTCCTTGAAGTAACCCCAGATCATGATGTCGTTGAGGTCCCGGGCGCTCACCATGCCGGTGCGCATGACCTCGAAAAAGAGCTCCTCGGTGTAGTAGGGGATCCCCGACGGGTCGGTTGTGAGGTTGGGTGCGGCGACCTTTCCCCACGGTCCCTCCATAATCCTGCCGCCGGCCAACATCAACTCCATGATGGGATGGCCCTCGGGTGTCATCGGTGTATGGCACTCGATGCAGTTGCCGATCTGGGTCAAATAGGCGCCGTAGGCGATCGGGTCCGACCGGTCGGGGGCCGGCACCGGCTCGGTGATCGGCTGGTGTGGAGGGAGCGAGGCCATCACCGGTTCGGGAATCTCGGTGGTGGGTGGTTGGTTGCGCACCGGGTCGAGCGTGCGGATGTAGGCGATGACCGCCGCCAGATCGTCGTCCGAGAGAGCTCGAAAGAACATGTACGGCATGGCCGGAAAGAGCCTTCTGCCGTCTCGGCCCACCCCCTCACGGATGGCACGGCCCAGCTCCTCATCGGTCCACTCGCCGATCCCGGTCTCCGGATCCGGAGTGATGTTCGATGCCACCACGAGGCCGGGGACGCTGACGTCGGGAAAGACGGCACCGACGCCCCTGCGTCCCGGCAGGGGCGGGAATCCAGGCGCCGACCAATCGAGCTCCGAGTGGCAGGCCAGACAATGCATCGGTCCTTCCACCAGGTAGCGACCTCGTGCCAGAAGGTCCTCTTCGGTGGTGGCTACGGCCGCGGTGGCCTCGGCGGCCGGCTCTGCTACCGGCGGGGCGCTCTCCTGGGGCGCACAACCCACGATCAGACTCACGACAAACACGGATGCCAACAACGGCTGGCAACGAAACATAGTCATTTTGTCCTCCTTGTCAGGCTGTCTGACCCCAACCTATAACCAACGGTCGCCGGAGACAAGTCCGCCCCTTGCCCTCCAGGCCGAGCTGGTTCAAGATCGGGGCACCCGTGAGACGAGCCGGGAAGGAGGGTCCCTTGAGACTTTCGAAGCTGTGGATTGCATTCTGCCTATTCGTGTTGCCGGTGTGTGCTGTTCTGCCCTCGGTTGCTGCCGAGTTGGAGGAGCAAACGGCAGCGGAGACCGATTCTCTGATGGAGATCTACAAGCACCTCCACACCCATCCCGAGCTCTCCTATCAGGAGAAAGAGACGGCGGCGTTGGTGGCGCGGGAGCTGCGAGAGGTCGGCTTCGAGGTCACCGAGGAGGTGGGCGACTACGGTATCGAGGGCCGAGTTAGTTATGGGGTGGTGGGAGTGATGAAAAACGGGGCTGGGCCGACGGTCATGGTGCGCACCGACCTCGATGCCCTGCCGATCGAGGAGAAGACCGGCCTCCCTTACGCCAGCCAGGCTCTGGGAGTCAGCGATCGTGGCGACAAGGTCGCGGTGATGCAGGCCTGTGGTCACGACCTCCACATGACGACCTTTGTCGGCACGGCGCGGATGCTGGCCCGGATCAAAGACCGGTGGAGCGGGACGTTGGTGATGATCGGCCAGCCGGCCGAGGAACGGGGCGCCGGCGCCAAGGCGATGCTGGACGACGGTTTGTTCGAGCGCTTCCCCAAGCCGGAATATGCGCTGGCCTTCCACGCCAATGCCGAGTTGGCGGCCGGTAAGGTGGGAATGCTCTCCGGCTATGCCCTGGCCAACGTCGACTCGGTCGACATCACCATCCGTGGCCGGGGTGGGCACGGGGCCTACCCACACAAGACCAAGGACCCAGTGACCCTGGCGGCGCAGGTGATCGTCAACCTGCAGCCCATCGTCAGCCGTCAGGTCTCTCCCTTCGATCCGGCGGTGGTTACCGTCGGCTCGATCCACGGCGGCACCAAGCACAACATCATCCCCGACGAAGTACACCTCCAGCTGACGGTGCGCTCCTACAAACCGGAGGTGCGAGACCATCTGCTGAGCTCTATCCGGCAGGTGGCCGAGGACACGGCGCGTGCCGCCGGGTTTACCGACGAGCTCCTCCCGGTGGTGGAGTTGGCAGAAGAGGAGTACACCCCGTCGACCTACAACGATCCCGAGCTCGTCGAGCGGCTGGCGGGGGTTCTGGGGCGCACACTGGGAGAAGATCGGGTGACCTGGGTCGAGCCGGTGATGGCGGGTGAGGACTTTGCACGTTATGGCCTCGAGGGGAAGATCCCCATCGCCATCATGTGGCTGGGCGCCGTCGAGCCGGCCAGGGCCGAGGACTACGCTCGGCGTGGTGAGCCGTTGCCGGGGCTCCACTCGGCCGGATTCACCGTCTTCCCCGAGCCGGCCATCCGCACCGGGGTGACCGCGATGACCGCGGCGGTGCTCGATCTGATGAAGCCCTGAGGGATCGGACAGATGGCGTTCGGTGTCAAACGAGAAGGTTCAGTCCCGGGTCAGAGCTCGGACAGAAAGATCGTCAAAGCGATCACCACGGAGACCATCGTCGCCCTGGTCATCGTGAGTGGTGTGTTCGCGTTATTCGCCTGGAAGATGGGTCTTGCCCACATGTTCAAGACCATGATGGGGACGGCTCACGACCTGCTGTTGAACACGGTGCTGTTCTTGATGGCGGTGATCGTTCTCGCCGGTGCCTTCACCGCCTTTATCTCGGAGTTTGGCATCGTCAACATCGCCAACCGACTGCTCTCGCCGTTGATGAGGCCGCTCTTTGGCCTTCCCGGGGCGACATCCATCGGTGTGGTGGCGACCTATCTGTCGGACAATCCCGCCATCATGCCCCTGGCCGGCGACAAGGAGTTCCTCAAGTACCTCAAGAGGTGGCAGCTGACGACGCTTATCAACCTAGGCACTGTCTTTGGCATGGGCTTGATCGTCACGACTTTCATGTTGGCCCAATCGGCCACGGATCGGCCGCTTGGGAAAGCGGTGCTGTTGGGCAACATTGGGGCGGTACTGGGGGGAATCGTCAGCGTTCGTCTCATGGGCTACTTTGGCAGGAGAAAGTACGGGGTCGAGGACTATGTCCTCACCGAAGAGGAGGAGGGCTACGACATCCTTCACTTCCGCGAGGTACGCAAGGGCAACGTGGCCCAGCGGGCCCTCCAGTCGCTGCTGGATGGCGGCGCCCACGGGGTCCAGACCGGCCTCGACATCATGCCCGGCATCCTCATCATCTGCACCATGGTGATGATGCTGGCCTATGGGGCCAAGGACGGCGTCTATACCGGTGCCCCCTACGAAGGGGTCGCCTTCTTTCCCTGGATCGGTGAGAAGCTCTCGTTCATCATCGAGCCCCTCTTCGGTTTTTCGCACCCCGAGGCCATCGCCTTTCCCGTCACTTCGCTTGGATCGGTGGGCGCCGCCTTGGCGCTGGTGCCCAAGTTTCTCGACAGCGGCATCATCGGGGTCAAGGAGATCTGTGTCTTTACAGCCATCGGTATGTGTATGGCGGGATTTCTGAGCACCCACGTGGGGATGATGGATGGGATCAAGGAGCGCGACCTGACCAACGTCGCCATCTTGACCCACTTTGCCGGCGCTCTGAGCGCCGGTGTCTTTGGTCACGTTCTGTTCTTGTTGTTTGGCTGAGTACTGGAGGGAGAGATCAATGCATTCGCGGGCGATCATTTCGCGTTCGTCGCTGTTGCTGCTTATCTGTGCGGGTCTGGTGGTTCTCCCCGGGGCGTCGGCCGGGGAGGAGCCGAGCGCTCTCGAACAGAAGCTCACACGGATCTTTGCCGACGAGGAATTCGAGCCGGAGACCTTTGGCCCGGCGAAGTGGCTGGACGAGGGGACCTACTACACGACCCTGGAGTCGTCAGGAGCCCTTGACGAAGCCAAGGATATCGTCCGCTACGAGACCGCCACGGGCAAGCGAGAAGTACTCGTCGAGGCCTCCCGCCTCGTGCCCGCTGGAGAGACCGAGGCCTTGGAGATCGACGACTACGCTTGGTCGGAGGACAAGAAGCAACTGCTGATCTTCACCAACACCCAGCGGGTGTGGAGACAAAACACCCGTGGCGACTACTGGGTCATGGATCTGGGAAGTGGCGAGATGGTAAAGCTCGGCGGCGAGGCCGAGCCCTCGACCCTGATGTTTGCCAAGTTCTCACCCGACGGCTCGCGGGTGGCCTACGTGCGGGAGAAGAACATCTATGTCGAAGAGGTCGGGAGCGGGGAGATCATTGCCCTGACCACCGATGGCGCGGGGACCACCATCAACGGCACCTCGGACTGGGTCTACGAAGAGGAGTTTCGCCTACGGGATGGTTTCCGCTGGAGCCCGGATGGCAAGTACATCGCCTTTTGGAACTTCGACTCGAGCGGCATCGACAAGTTTGCCCTGATCAACAATACGGGCACTCTCTATCCGGAGATCACTCTCATTCCCTATCCCAAGGCGGGGACCACCAACTCCGCCGTCCGTATTGGGGTGGTGAGCGCCGCTGGTGGCAACACCCGGTGGATGGATGTTCCCGGGGATCCGCGAAACACCTACATCGCACGCATGGACTGGGCGGATGATTCCGAAACGCTCGTCCTCCAACATCTGAATCGGCTCCAGAACACCAACGACGTACTGCTTGCCGATGCCTCGACCGGCAAGGTCGCGCGAGCGCATCGGGATCAATCCGACACCTGGGTCGAGGTGATGAACGACCTCGAATGGCTCGAGGGCTCGCGGGAGTTCATCTGGTTGAGCGAGAAGGACGGCTGGCGGCACGCCTATCGGGTGCGCCGGGACGGCACGGGTGAACAGCTGATCACCAATTTCGACGCCGATGTGATGAGTGTCGTGGGGATCGACGACTCGCAGGATTGGCTCTATTTCATCGCCTCGACCGAGAACGCCACCCAGCGCTACCTCTATCGCGCGCGGCTCGATGGCGCCGGGACCCCCGAGCGGGTAACGCCAGCCGACGAGGCCGGCACCCACAGTTATGACCTCTCTCCCGATGGCCGGTTTGCCTTCCGCACCCATTCGCGCTTCGACACCCCGCCGGTGGTCGATCTCGTCCGTCTGCCTGCGCACCAGACCGTCAGGGTCTTCGTCGACAACGCCGAGCTGCGGGACAAATCGGCCGACATGGTCGTGCCGCCGGTGGAGTTCTTCCAGACCGAGATCGAGCCGGGTGTGTCTCTCGACACCTGGATGCTCAAGCCCCGCGACTTCGATCCCACCACGAGATACCCGTTGCTCGTCTTTGTCTACGGGGAGGTGGCCGGGACAACGGTTGTCGACCGCTGGGGAGGCGAGCGCATGCTCTTTCATCGAGCGGTAGCCGACGAGGGCTTTGTGGTCGTCAGCTTCGACAACCGGGGCACACCGTCACCCAAGGGTGCGGCCTGGCGGAAGATCGTCTACGGGACGGTGGGCGATCTTTCATCGCGCGACCAGGCGGCAGCGGTGCGGGCGCTGGCCGCGAAGCGCCCCTATGTCGACCCGGACCGGGTGGCCGTTTGGGGGTGGAGTGGTGGCGGCTCGAACACCCTCAACTGCATGTTCCGCTTCCCCGAGGTCTTCAAGGTGGGTATCTCGGTAGCGCCGGTTCCGGACCAGACCCTCTACGACACGATCTATCAGGAGCGTTACATGGGGCTGCCCCAGGACAACGAGGAGGGCTATCGGATCGGCTCCCCC
>CALILB010000037.1 GCA_938016625.1 uncultured bacterium
ATGAAACCCGGTCGGGTCTACCCTCCCGAAGCCCTCGCCTCGGCCACCACCTGGCCCGTCGAGCGGGTTCTCGCCCTGCTTCTCGAATTGGAGCTCATCGGCTGGGTGCGGCGACACCCGGGCCCAGCCTTCGGTCGTAGCAGGTAGACTCTTGCCACCTTGCGGCGAAATCTTGACGAGTGGTAAGGTCCCGCACCTGCTGAAGCTTCGGGCTGCCGAAAACCGGTCGAGCCCACATTCGGTTGGTAGGTCACCAGAGATAACTTGCAGAGAAACGTCATGTCTTCCCTAGTCATCGTCGAATCCCCCGCCAAGGCCAAGACCCTGGCTCGCATCCTCGGAAACAGCTACAGCGTCGAGGCCAGCTACGGCCACGTGCGTGACCTGCCTGCCGGAGCAGACGCCATCCCGACCAAGTTCAAGGGGGAACCCTGGGCTCGGCTTGGCGTCAATGTGCAACAGGAGTTCGAGCCGCTCTACGTTGTTCCCAACGACAAGAAGAAGTACATCAAGCGCCTGAAGGAAGCACTGGCTGACGCGGACGAGCTGCTGCTGGCGACAGACGAAGACCGGGAGGGCGAGAGCATCAGCTGGCATGTTGTCGAGGTGCTCAAGCCCAAGGTACCTGTCCGCAGGATCGCCTTTCACGAGATCACGAAAGAAGCGATCCTCGCCGCCTTGGAGAACCCACGCGACATCGACTCCAATCTCGTCAGGGCCCAGGAGAGTCGCCGCATCCTGGATCGACTCTTCGGGTACGAGCTCTCGCCGGTGCTGTGGAAGAAAGTGCGCTCCGGCCTGTCGGCCGGGCGGGTGCAGAGCGTGGCCGTGAGGCTGTGCGTCGAGCGCGAGCGGGAGCGGCGCCGATTCAGGTCTGCCGGCTATTGGGACGCCGAGGCGGAGCTCGAAAAGGAAGGTCAGAGCTTTACCGCCCGCCTCGTCCGGCTGGGTGGCCAACGCCTGGCCACCGGCCAGGACTTCGACCCGGCAACCGGCGAGTTGAAGAAGAAATCTCGCGCTCTCTGGCTGCGCACCGAGCAGGAGATCGAGGAGGCCATCGCCTCCTGGCAACGTCCCTGGCAGGTCAGCTCGGTGGAGGAAAAACCCGTTGTCCGCCGACCGGCGCCGCCCTTCACCACCTCCTCGATGCAACAGGAGGCCAACCGCAAGTTGCGCTTCTCCGCGCGACACACCATGCGCCTCGCCCAACGGCTCTACGAGGGCATCGACGTCGACGGCGACCGTGTGGGGTTGATCACCTACATGCGTACCGATTCGATGACGCTTTCGGGCAAGGCGCTACACGACGCCGAGCGGGTAGTGCGGGAGAAGTACGGCGACGCCTACACACAGGGACCGAGGCGCTACAAGACCAAGGCCAAGGGGGCCCAGGAGGCCCACGAGGCGATCCGGCCCACCGAAATCTCGCGCACACCCGACCAGGTCAAGCGTTTTCTGAGTACCGACGAGGTGCGTCTTTACGAGCTCATCTGGAAGCGGACCATCGCCAGTCAGATGACCGACGCCCGGCTCAAGCGGACGGCGGTGGAGATCACCGCACCTGCGCCCGGCGCCGATGAAGGAGTCTTCTCCACCACCGGCACGACCATCGAGTTTCCGGGCTTTCTCCGCGCCTATGTCGAGGGCTCGGACGATCCCCGAGCCGAGATTGCCGACAAAGAGGTGCTGCTGCCGCCGCTCGCCCAGGGTGAAGGGATCGAGCCGACCCAGGTTGTGCCAAAAGGGAGAGAGACCCTGCCACCGGCCCGCTACACCGAGGCCAGCCTGGTCAAGAAGCTCGAAGCCGAGGGCATCGGCCGCCCCTCGACCTACGCCGCCATCATCGAGACCATCCAGAACCGCGGCTACATTCTCAAGCAGAACAACGCTCTGGTGCCCACCTTTACCGCCTTTGCGGTGACCATACTGCTGGAGGACCACTTCGGCGAGTACGTGGACACCGGTTTTACCGCTCGCATGGAGCAGCAGCTCGACGACATCGCCGGTGGTGAGCTCGATTGGAAAAGCCATCTGCACGATTTCTATTTTGGTGAAGATCGCGAGGAGCTGGGTCTCGAGCGCCGCATCGCCAAGGAGGAGCCGAACATCGAGTACCCGGCGATCGAAGTGGGCCGGCACCCCGAGACCGACAAGCCGGTAGTGATCAAGGTCGGCCGCTATGGCCCGTATCTACAGCAGGAGGCCGAGTCGGGTGACCGGGTCATGGCCTCGGTACCCGACGACGTCGCCCCCGCCGATCTCACGGTCGAAGAAGCGCTCGAGCTGCTGGCCAAAGCCGAGAAGGGAGCCCAGTTGCTCGGACACGACCAGCAGACAGGTGAGGCCGTCTATCTCGCCCACGGTCGCTTTGGGGCCTATGTCCAGCTGGGAGAGACACCCGAAAGAGGCTCGAAGGAACCCAAGCCAAAACGTGCTTCCCTGCCCCGGGATGTCGAGGAGGAGGCCGTCACCTTGGAGATGGCCCAGAAGTGGTTGTCGCTTCCACGTTCTCTGGGCGAGGACCCTGAGAACGGCGAGGAGGTCATCGCCACCACCGGCCGCTACGGCCCGTTCATCAAGCGGGGCTCCGACACCCGCTCCCTGAGTGCCGAAGACGACGTCTACGCGATCGAGCTGGCCCGCGCTTGCGAGATCTTGGCCCAGCCAAAGCCCAAGCGGGGGCGGGCGCGGGCGGCGCGCAAGGTGCTCAAGAACCTGGGAAAGAGCGAATCGGGCGCCGAAATCCAACTCGTAGACGGTCACTACGGCCCCTACCTCACCAACGGCGAGCTCAACGCCTCGCTGCCCAAAGGGACCAATACCGAAAGTCTCAGCCCGGAAGACGCCCAGCGCCTCCTCGCCGAGCGCGGCAAGCCGCCAAAGCGGCGCAGAGGAAAGAAATCGTAGGGGAGGGCCTTGTGCCCTCCCCTACGCCGAACCGTCGGCCACAGCCTCTCTATAATCAACCCGTGGTCCCACCCATAACCATCGTCGGCGGTGGTCTTGCCGGGTCGGAGTGTGCCTATCAGCTGGCCAAACGGGGCGTTCCCGTAGTCCTGGCCGAGATGCGGCCCGAGCGCTCTACCCCGGCCCACAAGACCGGTCGGCTGGCCGAGCTGGTCTGCAGCAACTCGCTCCGCAGCGATGATCCACAGCATGCGGCCGGGCTGTTGAAGCGCGAGATGGAGCGCTTCGACTCCCTGATCATCTCTGCCGCCCGCCGCTCGGCGGTACCCGCCGGGGCGGCCCTGGCGGTCGATCGGGATCTGTTTGCCGAGAGCGTCACCGAGGCCCTGGCCTCGATGCCTGGCGTCGAGATCAGCCGCGGAGAGATCACCCAGATCCCCGATGGGGAGGTGGTGCTGGCCACCGGCCCGCTGACCTCGCCCGCCCTGAGCGAAGAGCTCGGCCGGCTCCTCGGCAGCGAGCACCTCTTCTTCTATGACGCCATCGCCCCCATCGTCGACCGGGAGAGCCTCGAAATGTCGCAGCTCTTCTGGGCTTCGCGCTATGGCAAGGGCGGCGCCGACTATCTGAATGCGCCCATGGACCGGGGCCGGTATCTGGAGTTTCACCGGCAACTGACCGAAGCCGAGGTCGTACCACTGGCGGACTTCGAGCAGCGGCTCTTCTTCGAGGGCTGTCTGCCGATCGAAGAGTTGGCGCGAAGAGGTGTCGACACTCTCCGCTTCGGACCCATGAAGCCGGTAGGGCTCACCGCACCCGACGGCAGCAAGCCCTATGCGGTGGTCCAGATGCGGCAGGAGAATCTGGCCAAGAGCCATCTCAACCTGGTGGGCTTCCAGGCGCGCATGAAGTGGCCCGATCAGAAACGGGTCTTGCGCACCATCCCCGGTCTCGAGCAGGCCGAGTTTGTCCGTCTGGGTCAGGTTCACCGCAACACCTTTATCAACGCGCCGCTCCACCTGGATGGGTTCTACCGGCTCCACAAGACTCCGCGTATTCGCTTGGCCGGTCAGATCACCGGGGTCGAGGGTTATCTGGAGTCGGCCGCCACCGGTCTTGCCGCCGCCTTGTACATCGCGCTCGAGCGGCTGGGACGGGTGCCCGAGCAACTGCCGACGACGACGGCTCTGGGGGCGCTGGCGCGGCATCTCACCGAATCCGAGGCCGACAACTTCCAACCGGCCAACATCAACTACGGCTTGTTTGCCGAGCTGGAAAAGAAGCTGCCGCGAAAGGCGCGGCGGGAGGCCTACGCCGAGCGCTCGCGGCGCGAGCTCGAGGGCTGGTCCGCACGCCAGCAGATCGAGCTCGAGGAGGATGGAAACTCTCCCCCATCGACAGCCACCCAATCGGCGGGGACCTCGCCGTGAGGCAGTTGATCGACAGGTTCCTCGAGCACCTTCGTGACGAGCGCAATCTCTCGCCCCACACCCAACGCGCCTACCAGGGAGATCTCGACCGCTTCCTTTCCTTTCTGGCCGGCGACTATCTGGCAAGACCGGTGAGCGAGATCCGCCCCACCGACATCGATCCCCTCGCCGTGCGCTCCTTTCTGGCATCGCTGGCCAGAAACGGCGTCGGTAAGAGAAGCCAGGCGAGAAATCTGTCGGCGGTGCGAAGCCTCTTCCGCTTTGCCTGCCGCGAGGGCGTTGTCGAGAACAATCCCGCCACTGCGGTCAGGAGCCCCAAGCAGCCCCGACCGCTCCCCCGTCATCTGCGGCCGGGCGAGTTGGAATCGCTGCTGGATGCCGCCAGCGGTGACAAGCCTCTCGAGCGGCGCAATCTGGCCATACTCGAGCTTCTCTATGCGGCCGGGCTCCGGGTGAGCGAGCTGGTCAGCCTCGACTGGCAGGATCTCGATCTGGAGGGTCGGGTGCTCAGGGTCATCGGCAAGGGCGGCAAAGAGAGGATGGTCCCCTTTGGGGTGCCCGCTGCCAGCGCTCTGCGTCACTGGCTCGAGGTCTGGGACGAGATACGCGATGCCGACCGGCAAGTCGAAGAGCCCGTCTTCTTGAATTATCGGGGTGACCGCCTCGGCGACCGATCGGTGCGCCGCATCATCGACCGCTGCGTCGAGAAAGCGGCCGTGGCTTCGGGGGTCCACCCCCACACGCTACGCCACACCTTCGCCACCCATCTGCTCGAGGGGGGTGCCGACCTGCGGGCCATTCAGGAGCTGCTGGGTCACAGCTCGCTCTCCACCACACAGCGCTATACCCATCTCGAAGTCGATCGGCTGCTCAACGTCTACCGCGAGTCCCACCCCAGAGCCAAGGAGAAGAAGTAGTGTCCGATGCCGCGGAGACTCTGCTCTTCCCTTGCACTCTCGGCGGCAGCATCGCCGCCAGCCGGCGACGGTTCAAGATGTTGATGCTCGGTATGGGGATTCTCATGCTGATCGTGGCCGTGGCGGTGTTGCTTGAGGGTCGTGTCGTCGCCGCCCTGCTCGCCTTCGCCGTCGCCCTGGTGTCCCGACTCGCCTGGCGGATGAGCGGCGATCTGACACCCGCCCGGCTCGAGGTCGGCCCAGGAACCCTCGCCGTTCGGACCCGCAGCCAGCCGATAGAGATCCCACTCGAGGGCACCTCGGCCCGGGCCCTCACCGCGGACGAGCTCGCTCACCTCGAGCAGCTGGCGTCAGCCGGTGGCTTTGTCGTCGCCACCGGCGGCTTCGACTCCCACCTGCTGGGCGAGTTCGACCTCTATGCCAGCGACCTGGGCCACGCAGTCCTCGTGGAAGGCATGGAGCATCGGCTGGTCTTGACCCCCGACGACCCCACTCGGTTTCTCGAGGCCCTCGAGAGAAGCTGACCAGCCGCTCGCCTGCGGTAGAATCCTCAGCCCATGACCGGTATGTCTTCCACGACGATTCTTCTAGTGAGGCGCGGTGACGAGACCTGTATGGCCAGCGATGGCCAGGTGACTTTCAACGACACGGTGATCAAGGCCGGTGCGAGCAAGGTAAAGCGGACCGGCAAGGGTGAGGTCCTGGTCGGCTTTGCCGGCGGTGCGGCCGACGGCCTGGCGCTCTTCAGCCGCTTCGAGGCCAAGCTGGACGAGTTCCAGGGCAATCTGGAGCGCGCGGTGGTCGAGCTGGCCAAGGACTGGCGAACCGACCGGGTGCTGCGCCAGCTGCAGGCGCACATGATCGTCGCCAGCCGGGAGAAGAGCTTTCTGGTCTCCGGCAACGGCGACCTGCTCCAACCCGACGAAGAGGGGGTGCTGGCCATCGGCTCCGGGGCCAATTACGCGCTGGCCGCGGCCCGTGCCCTGATCGCCCATACCGAGATGTCGGCGTCCGAGATCGTCCGCCACGCCATGCAGATCGCCGCCGAGATCTGCGTCTACACCAACGATCGCCTGACGATCGAGGAGCTCTGACGAGATGGCCCTGGAATTGCCGGGACTCACCAATCTCTCGCCACATCTCGAAGATCTCACCCCCCGGCAGATAGTCGCCCGGCTCGATAAGTACGTCGTCGGGCAGAACGCCGCCAAGCGGGCCGTGGCCATCGCCCTGCGCAACCGCTGGCGTCGCCAGCAGCTCGACCCCAAGCTGGCCGAGGAGGTACTCCCCAAGAACATCCTGATGATCGGGCCCACCGGTGTCGGCAAGACCGAGATCGCGCGACGGCTCGCCCGACTGGCC
>CALILB010000038.1 GCA_938016625.1 uncultured bacterium
TCGTGCGGGATGACATAGAGCGGCTCGAAGTCGCTGTCGATGTTCACACCCAGCCGGGCCCACGGCTCCTTCTTCACCTTGGCTGGAATCTGGTCGGCCTTTTCCGGCAGATCCCTGACATGGCCATAGCTCGCCTCGACCCTGTAGTCGGGCCCAAGAATGCGCGACAGGGTCTTTGCCTTGGCAGGCGACTCTACGATGACGAGCGAAGTCATGATCTTTTGGCGGCCGGGTCGGCGCGCGGGCTGTCCGGCAGGTTGGGCACCATACCATCCGCTAGAAAGAAGCCGCAAGACACGTCGTTGTCACCAAGTCAGAGCCGGCGTTGGTAGGCAGGGCCCGGATGGCGTCGGATCCAACCGCTCAGTTCGAGCTCCAGCAGGCTGCCGAGAACCTGGTCGATCGCAAGTCCACTCGTCTCGGCGAGCTGGTCGGCGGCTATCAGCTCTCCCGGCTGCATCGCCGCCAGCACCGCGCCGGGGAGACCCTTGACCGGTGGCCTGCGATCCGCTTTCTTGGGCACGCGATCGACCAGCCGATCCTGCACAGATGAGGGCAGACTTTCGACGATGTCCCGCGGCAGCAGCGCCACCAGGGCGCCGTCTCGAATGAGGGTGTTGGGGCCGATGGCGAGCTCGTCGAAGATGCGACCGGGGATGGCATAGACGTCTCTTCCCAAGTCCATTGCGAGCCGGGCCGTGATCAGCGAGCCGGAGCGGCGAGCCCCTTGCACCACCAGGGTACCGAGGGCGAGAGCGGCGATCAGACGGTTGCGAATCGGGAAGTGGCGGGCGAACGGGGGCGTGCCGAGAGGGAACTCGGAGATCAAGGCTCCCTGGGAGGCGATCTGTTGCTTCAGACGTCGGTGGTTTCGGGGATACATCACGTCGATACCGCAACCCAGAATGGCGAGCGTGCGGCCGGTGAGGGTTTCCATGGCGCCACGGTGGGCGGCGGCATCGATTCCAAGAGCGAGTCCCGAGACCACCGTCAGGCCGCAGGCGGCGAGCTCGCGTCCAAACAGCTCCGCCACTTCCAATCCCAGAGGATCGGCGCGGCGGGAGCCGACTATGGCAACAGCCGGGCGGGCCGGGATCCGCCCGCAGCAGTAGAGGAGCGGGGGTGGGAGGCTCAGATCGAGAAGGGCCTCGGGGTAGTCATCGTCGAGCTGGGTGAGGATGCGGGCGCCGATGGCGTCGACCCGCTCGAGCTCTTTGTCGACCACTCCGTCGATCAGCGAACGATAGTCGAGGGCTTTTGCGAGGTCCGCCTTCGGAACACCGAGCTCGACGGCGGTAGCCGACAGATCACACTGCCTGTCGAGCTGGAACCAAGAGGGGAGCTGGGCCGCAAGCCGGCAGACCGATTCGCGTGGGATATCTCCACAGCTATTCAGCCAGATGAGTTGGCGGCGGTGGGCCTGATGTTCATCCACGGGAAGTGACCTCGGTCGGAGACGCGAAGGGTGCGACTCGACCTCATATAGAGACGGATTGGAGCCCGGTCATCGCTCGCTGGGCACCGTTCCGCGTGCAGTGACCATGGCACCCGGCTTGCACGAGCCCTACCCCAAACCGGCATCGTAGCTCGGATCAGGATCGGGGCCGATCGGTGTCGGCATAGCAATCTGAATGCAGCGGGCGTCGTATATACTCGCGAGAAGACAAACTCATGCTATGAGGAGAATCGCAGTTTTATGTCCTCGTGTCCGTTTTGGCGTTGTCTAGTCCTGGTCGTAGCCGCCTGTTTGTCGCTTGCGGGCGGCGTGATGGCGGACTCCAAGAGCGTTGATGCCGACATCGAGTTCGGTGTCGACATGGCCCGCAAAGGACTGTGGAGCGAGGCGCTTTTTCGTTTCCAACAAGCCGACAAAGCTCAGCCCAACGACGGGCGGATCCTCAACAACATGGCGGTGGCCTACGAGGCGGTTGGGAATTTCGAGAAGGCCCTGGAGTTCTACCAGAAGGCTCTCCGGGCCGATCCCGCCAACAGCGACCTGAAGCGCAATTACTCCGCCTTTTCGCAGTTCTATCAAGCGTTCCGACCAGCCGAAGAAGGGGAGGGGGATCCCGGGCAGCAGGCACTAAAGGAAGAAGATGCTCCTCCTCCGACTGGGGAAATCGACGGATCGCGCCACAAGTAATCCGGGGTCTTGGACCTCGAGAGCCTGCTGAGGTGAGATCGATGCTGAACCATCCTCATCCAAAGTACTCGCGACGCTTGCGCCGGCTCGGAGTTCTGCTGGTGGCGAGCCTGGTCAGTCTTCCCGTGGCGGCGGGCACGGTGAACGTCAATTTCTCGCTGCCGGTCAAGGCGCGACTCGACTTGCGGGACCACAATTCCGTCACCGTGACTCCCTTTATCGTGGTCAACGAGGAGGGTCAGGACACGGTCGAGCGGCGGGGGATCGACGTCAACAAGGAATTCAAGCGCTATCTCAACCGGCTGCTGAGACGGAACACCCGACTCAAGATCGTCGACTCGGGCCCGATCGACTATCCCACCTACGACCTCGATGCTCTGGAGCGCAATGAGGACTTTTGGCGCTTTGTCGGAGAGCGCGCGCAGGCCGACCTGATCGTGACCGGGAGCCTCGACTTCGACATTCAGGATCGCAGCGGCTATCGGACCGAGGAGTACGTTTCGCCCTTCGATGGACGAACCTATTACCGTCAGGTCTTGGTCGAGCAGACCGGATTCGAGTACGACATCGTCATGCAGGTGTTCGACGGCCGGACCGGCAAGCGGCTCTACACCGACAACTTCAAGGACTTCAGGCAATTCGACGGCGAGCGGGCCGACCCGCTGGCCGGAATGTTCGAAAACCTCTACGCACTCGAAGACCGCATCGCCGGTATCTTTGCCGAGAAGCGTGTCATGACCCAAAGGGTTTTGTTCACTAAGTAATCAAGGGGAGGAGCTCCGGGTGAGCCGCAAAGCACTTCGTCAGACGACAGGATTGTTGGTCGCCGTCGTTC
>CALILB010000039.1 GCA_938016625.1 uncultured bacterium
CACACCTGGTCGTGGGACGAGTTCTGGAACGAGACCGATTGGGAATACTGGGAGTCACGCCAGGACCGGCTGTGTCAGAACTGCGCCATGCACTCCGGGTTCGAGGCCTCGGTGGTCAAGGAGCTGCCGAGCAATCCCGGCGACATGGTGAAGTTGGCAGCCTGGAATCTGTTGGGCTGACGTTTACCTTCAATCCTGCATAAACTGAGGGTCCGGTGAGCACGATATTTCTCACGGGCGCCACCGGTTTCATCGGCGGCCATTTGCTCAAAGCCCTGGTGAACGAGGGCGCCAAGGTCCGCTGTCTGGTCAGAAGGTCCAGCTCCCGGCGCAACCTGAAGGGGCTGCCGGTGGAGGAGGTCGAGGCCGACCTGCGCGCACCCAATCTGCTGCGCGAGGTGATGACGGGCTGCGATCTCGTCTTCCACTGTGCGGCGGACTACCGGCTCTACGCTCGCGATAAGAGTGAGCTCTATGACACCAACGTCGAGGGCACACGCAATGTCCTGAAGATCGCCTCCGAGACCGGCGTGCGCCGGATCGTCTACACCAGCTCGGTCGGCGCCCTGGGTCTCCACCCGGATGGCAGGCCGGCGGACGAGACCACGCCGGTGACCCTCAAAGACATGGTGGGGCACTACAAGAAGAGCAAGTTCCTGGCCGAGAGAGTGGCCGACGAGTGGGTGGCCAAGGGACTGCCGGTGGTGATCGTCAACCCGTCGACACCGGTCGGTGAGGGCGATCTCAAGCCCACCGCCACGGGCAAGATGATCGTCGATTTCTTGAAGCGCAAGATACCGGGCTATGTCGATACCGGTCTCAACCTGGTCGATGTACGGGACGTCGCCCAGGGGCACCTGCTGGCCGCCCAGAAGGGCAAGGTGGGGGAGAAGTACATCCTCGGCAATCGGAACATGTCGCTCGAGGAGATCTTCACCACCCTGGCCGAGATCTCGGGTCTACCGGCGCCCAAATTTGAGATTCCCCACTGGCTGCCCATGGGCGTGGCCGCCGTCGAGACGACCTTCTGTCGGCTGACCGGTTTCGAGCCCCGGGTGCCGCTCGAATCGGTCAAGCTGTCTCGCCACAAGATGTACTTCGACGGCAGCAAGGCGGTGCGTGAGCTGGGGATGCCGCAGACACCGGTGGAGGAGGCGCTCCGGCGGGCCGTCGACTGGTTCCGAGACAACAACTACGTACCCCGGAAATAGGGTCGATGTCGAACCTCGGCAAGAAGATCGCCGTCGTCGCCGCTCTGGAAGAGGAGCTCAGCCCGCTTGCCGAACGGCTCCGGGATCCGGTGAGCCGGCGACTGGACTCGCTCCGCGTCACCGAGGGGCGGCTGGGAGAGGTGCAAGTGGTTCTGGCTGCCACAGGGGATGGAGAACAGGCGGCCAAAGCGGGGATCTCCCAGCTTTTCGCCTACCGGGAGATCGATGCCCTGATCGTGGTGGGGGTGGCCGGGGGACTCGATCCCGGTCTCCAGGCCGGTGCGGTCGTCGCGGCTCGTGCGGTGCACAACGGCACCGGACGCGTGGGCGAGCCCGATCAGGAGTGGCTGGCTCGTGCCTTCCAGAGAGAAGGGACGATCGCGGGGACGGTGGTCAGTTCGAGTGGGATTGCCGTCGATCCCGAGTCGAAGTCTCGTCTGTGGCTGGAGCTGGATGCCGGAGAGCCGGCTGTCGTCGATCTCGAGTCGGCGACCTACGCTCGGGCGGCGGTCGCGAAGAACATCCCCTATTTGGTGGTGCGGGCGGTGAGCGACACCGCCGACGAGACCCTGCCGTTGGATTTCAATCGGTTCTTTGGCCCTGACGGACGGATCGATCGCAACCGGGTGCTGCGGCATGCCCTGCTTCATCCGGCCCTGTTGCCACGACTGTTGGCTCTGCGCGACCGGGTCCGTGAGTGTTCGCAAAAGCTGGCGGATGTCGTGGAGGGAGTGCTGTGCGAGTGAGGCGGGGAACCCCGAGACGGATCGCGGCGTTGGTGCCGGTCATCTTTGCTGCAGCGCTGCTGGCTGCGGCATCGGCTGGTGCCCAGGAAGCAGAGGATCTCAAGCCGCGCAAGCTGATCATCTCCCTCGATGCGGTGCCCTACTGGGTCGTCGAGGACGTGATGGACCCCGACTTTGGTGACGGGGGCCTGTTCAGGGACTTCAAGGGTCCGGTGCCCATGGTCAGCACCTTTCCCTCCTCGACCAGTATCGCGCTGGTCGGCATGCTGGGTCCGTTTGGTCTCGGGCTCTCGCCCGGTTACGAAGCCCGCTTCTACGATTGGGAGATGGGAAAGGTCCGTGGCGGGGGCGTGGTGAGCTACCACCGGATCGAGTTCCCATGGCGGGAGTATTTCGATTGGGGCCGCAAAGGACCGGTGGGGAGCGCCATCGAAGGAACCCGACCGGTCAAGTACAGCATCAAGCGGCTCCGGCGCGCGATCGAGGATTTTGCCACCAACAACCGGGAGACCTTCTTTATCTACATCGCCCCTACCGACACTGCGGCGCATACCAAGGGTCCCGAGGCTCTCAAGGAGGTCTTTGTCGCCCTCGACGAGATGCTCATCGAGCTCCAGGAGACCCAGGAGCGTCCGATCGAAGTGGTGATCTTCTCCGATCACGGCCTGTCGGGTGACGAGCCGCTGATCAATGTCTGGAAGGGCCTCAAGAAGGCGCTCAAGGAGGCGGGATTCAAACGCCGGCCAAAACACCTCAAAGGACCCAAGGACGTCGTGTTGATCCCCTTTGGCCTGGTCTCCAGTGTCGAAGCCTATGTCTTGGATGAAGACAAGAGTGCGATAGCCGGAGTCATGGCTTCAGTTCCTGGGATCGACTTGTGCGTGTACGAATCCGATGAAGGCTGGACGGTGGAGAGCAGACGGGGAAACGCCGCCTTTCGGGGCGAGGAGACCGCCTCCGGTCTGGTCTGGCACTACGAGTCGATAACCGGCGATCCGTTCGACTATCTGCCGCTGATCGAGAAGTCGGGCCTGCCGACCGGGAGCGAATCTAAGAGTCTGCCCGACGCGGAGTGGTTTCGCGCCACGGCCGACGCCACCTACCCGGATGCCTTCTATCGCCTCATGCGATCCTTCGAGCTGGTCGAGAACCCGGCCTCGATCTTGTGCTCTGTGGAGCCGGGCTATATGTATGGCTCCCGCAAGACCGAGCGTCTGGCGATGCTGGGTGGGGGGCGCTTGCGCTGGACCCATGGGGCGCTGTTCCGCGAGGCCACGTTGGGCTTTTTGATGAGCAATGTCGCCGACTGGGAGCCCCCGGCGGCGGTGCGGTTCGACCAGAGTCTGATGCCTTTTCTGGAGGTGGAGCGAGGGGCCGACAATTTTGCGGCCGGCAGTAGGTAGATCCCCGAGGATGACGTAAAATGGGGCCAACCTGTAAAATGACTCCGAGCTCGGAGTTTGTGTCCCGGCACTGGCCGGTAGGCGGCGCTGTCTTTTGGTCTCGGAGCAGGCGCGGATGAGCGAGAGACCGGTGTCGAAGACAGGAAAAGCTGCGGGTTTGGGAACCATGGAGATTTCGGCGCCAGCGATGCCAACCTTCGAGGCTCTCCTCGACTCCTTTCGCCAACAACTCGAGAACGAGTTGAGCTTGTGGCTGGCGGTCAAGCAAGACCGGGCCAAAGAGGTCGTGCCCGCGTCCGAGGAACTGACCGGCGTGCTCTCGGACTATGTTTTCCGTGGCGGCAAGCGCCTCCGCCCGGCCCTGCTCTATTACAGCTACCGGAGTTGTGGCGGCTCCAGCGACGAGACCGTCATGCCGATGGCGATGGCGGTCGAGCTGCTCCACACCTATCTGCTGGCCCACGACGACATCATGGATCGGGCGGAGCTGCGACGGGGCGAGCCGGCCGTGCATCTGGTTTTTCGCGATCTACATGGCTCCCGCGATTGGGCCGGCGACTCGGATCACTTTGGCCAATCGGTGGCTATCCTCCTCGGGGACCTGGCTCAGGCCTATTCGATGGAGCTCTTTGCCTCTACCCCGGCCGATGAAGAGAACTGGCCCGAGCTCCGCACGGCGTTCTGTTCGATGGTGCAGGAGGTGATCGTCGGCCAGTACCTGGAGATGACCGCCGGCTACCGGGAGGACCTGGGCGAAGAGGAGCTCCTGCGCGTGCTACGGATGAAGTCGGGGCGCTACAGCGTGGAGTGGCCGATGCACCTGGGGTCCATCCTGGCGGGCGCTGCCACAGAGACGCGGGAGGGGCTGTGCCGGTACGGGTCGCTTATGGGTGAGGCCTTCCAGCTGCAGGATGATCTGCTGGGTATGTTTGGTGATCCCGAGCGGGTCGGCAAACCGGTGGGCGAGGATCTGGCCGAGGGCAAGTTCACGGTGCTGATTCACCACGCACTGCGTCAGGCGCCGGTGGCCGGTCGTAAGCTGCTGGCCGCGGCTCTCGGCAACCCCGACCTCACGCCCGACGAAGTGTCAAAGGCCCAGGAGGTCATTCGCGAGACCGGGGCGGAAGCGAAGGTCGTACAGATGATCGATGAGCGGATGGGCGCGGCGCAAGCGATCCTGGCCAAGCTCGAGCTCGAGCCGGAGGGCAAGCGTTTCTTCGAAGGGCTGGTCGAATACCTGCGGGGTCGAGAGGCATGAAGGCGGCCAAGGCTTCGAATCGACCGGCTGCGCTCGATTCTTCCGAGCGGGATCGCAAGGCGGAGCACATCGATCTCGCTCTCCAGGATCGCATGCAGGTTCATGGGAGCTACTTCGAAGAGTACGCCTTTCAACACGAGGGCCTGCCGGAGCTCGACTTAGCGCAGCTCGATCTCGGGGTGGAGTTTCTCGGCAAGAGTCTGGCGGCGCCTCTTCTCATCTCCTGTATGACCGGCGGTACCGAGGAGGCGACTCGTATCAACCACAATCTGGCGATCGCGGCGGAGAAGACGGGGATCGCCATCGGTCTCGGATCGCAGAGAAAGGCGATTGAGGATCCGTCGCTCGTCGAGAGCTTTCAAATCCGCTCGTTGGCTCCGTCGGTGCCCATCCTGGCCAATCTGGGTGCGGTACAGCTGAATTACGGTTTTGGGGTCGACGAGTGCCGGGCCGCGGTGGAGATGATCGACGCGGACGCCCTGGTCTTTCACCTCAACCCCCTGCAGGAGGCGTTGCAACCGGAAGGGCAGGGGGATTTCACCGGTCTGCTCGCCAAGATGGGTGAGATCGCGGGCAGGTTGGAGGTGCCGGTGATCGTCAAGGAGGTCGGTTGTGGAATCTCGGGAGCCACAGGGCGAGCTCTCGACAAGGCAGGCATGACCATCATCGACACGGCGGGGGTTGGTGGTACGAGCTGGGCGAGAATCGAGGCTCAACGGGCTCGGGATCTGGAGATCGGAGAGCTCTTCGCCGACTGGGGAATACCCACTCCCGAGTCGATCCGGCAGTTGCGGGAGATCCCGGGTTTGACGATTATCGGCAGTGGCGGGGTCCGCAACGGAATCGAGGCCGCCAAGGCGATCGCGCTCGGCGCCGATCTGGTGGGAATGGCGCAGCCATTCTTGATTGCGGCCGACGAGTCGGCGGATGCGGCCGTCGAAAAGGCTCGGAAGGTCGCCCGGGAGCTGAAAATCGCCATGTTTTGTGTGGGTGCGCGCAGTGTTGCCGAGCTCCAGCAAGTCGAGCTGCGCCATAAGAACGAGGGGTAGGGGATATGGACCCGATCAAGAAGAAACTCGATAAGCACGGAGAGCTGGTGCGGGCAATCGTCGAGGGTCGCGCTCGGTTTCACGAGGTGTCGAGTGATCTGAGCGCTGAGGACGCCGCCGGAGTCCGTCGCCAGGCACTGGAAGAGCTAAAAGGAGTCAGCCTCGAGACGACGGGAAGCTTCACGCTGGATGCCGATCGGGCGTCTCGCCGACACTGTGAGAACTTCATCGGTGCTGCTCAGATTCCGGTTGGAATCACCGGACCCATGAGTGTCCGCGGCGAGAGCGTCGACAAAGACGAGGAGATCTACGTCCCCTTGGCCACCACCGAGGGAGCGCTGGTGGCCAGCGTCAACCGCGGGTGCCGGGCGATTCGCGAGGCGGGTGGGGCGGTGGTGCGTGTCGAAGACGTCGGCATGACCCGGGCCCCCGCCTTCCGTACCTCGGGTGTCGAGCAGACGAGAGAGTTCTTGCAGTGGGTAAAAGACAACGAGGAAGAGATCCGGACGGTCACCGAGGGAACCAGCCGCTATCTTCGCCTGATCGACATTCGTCCGCAATCGTTTGGCAGCTCGATCTATCTCCGCTTCCGTTTCGAGTCGGGAGAGGCCATGGGGATGAACATGGCCACCATCGCCTGCGACCGTGTGGTCAGAGAGCTCATCGAGCCGGCGACGGGGGTAACCTGTGTGGCCCTGTCGGGCAACTACTGTGTCGACAAGAAGCCGTCGGCGATCAACTTCCTGGAGGGGCGGGGGAAGAAGATTTTTGCCGAGGTGACACTGGACGGCGGAGTCTTGAAAAGGTCTCTAAAGACCAACGCCCGCGCTCTGGTCGAAGTTCAGTACCGGAAGAATCTCCTGGGGTCGATCGCCTCCGGCTCGATGGGATTCAACGCCCACTTTGCCAATGTCCTGGCCGCGTTCTTCCTCGCCACCGGCCAGGATGTGGCGCAGGTCGTCGAAGGGGCTATGGGTGTGACCTGTGTCGAGCCGAGGGGCCCCGAAGGGGTCTATGCCTCGGTCTATCTGCCCGACGTGCCGCTGGGTGTCGTCGGCGGGGGCACGGCTCTGGACACCCAGAAAGAGGCCCTGGCTCTGCTCGGTGCGCAACCGAGTACCAAAGAGCCGGGGGCCGGGGTGCGGCGGTTGGCGGAGATTCTGGGTGCGACGGTCCTGGCCGGCGAGCTCTCCTTGCTTTCGGCCTTCACCTCCGGCGATCTGGCCAGCGCACACGAGAAGCTGGGCCGCGGGGCGATCCCCGAAACACCCGCCTAACTATTGGCGCCGGTTGGGCGCCGGAGCCGGCTTTCACTGTCAACTTGATGGGTAAGCGAGTCGTTGCGACCGTTCCGGGAAAGCTCATCCTCATGGGCGAGCACGCGGTGGTCTATGGCCGGCCCGCGGTGGTGGCCTCCGTCGGGCTCACGGCGCGAGTCGCGCTGACACCCCGCAATGGTGGAGTCGCGATCGAGCTGCCGGATATCGACTTTCACAGCGAGATGGCCTGGTCGGAGATCCTCGACTACGCGAGAAGCGCCCGCTCGGCCTGGGTCGAATACTCGCGCCGGCCTGCCCCGGAGACCTTCGACCGGGTGAGAGGTGAAGATCCCGACCATCTGATCAAGGTGGCGTTGGGGGAGGTCGCCGAGGGAGTCGAGCCCGGGGATCTCGAGGGGCTCGCGGTAGAGGTAGCGTCGGAGATCCCGATCGGTGCGGGCTTTGGGAGCTCGGCCGCCACCGCGGTCGGGGTAGTGGCCGCGGCTCTGGAGATGCTCGATCCGCCGGCGGATGCCCCCCGCATCGACCGCTTGGCGATGGAGGCCGAACGTCGCCAACATGGGCTCCCGTCCGGTGTCGACCACCGAACGGTCCTCTATGGCGGTCTGACCTGGGCTCAGGCCGGATCCGATGGCCAGCTCGAGGTCGAGCAATTGTCGGCGGACCCCGAGCTCTTGGCCGGCTTTCATGTCTTTCACACCGGCGAGCCCGAGGAGACGACAGGTGCGGTGGTGGCGGAGGTGAGACGACGAAAGCGAGAGGCGCCCGAGTGGTTCGACGGGGTTCTGGATCGCATGGGACGGCTGGTCGTCGAATTTCACGACCTGCTGTCGGGTCCGAATGCGGGACGCGACGAAGTGACACGGGTCGTACGGGATTATGAGCGCTGCCTGGAGGAGATCGGTGTGGTGCCGGAGGGAGTGAGAGATGTCGTACGCCGGGTAGAGGCGTCGGGCGGGGCGGCCAAGATCTCCGGCGCCGGTGGGCTGGTGGGTCCCGGCGCCGGCTGTCTTCTGGTCTACTGGCCGCACCCTGGCGACGACGGTCTCCCGGCCGAGCTCGAGACATATACTCGGTACTCGGTTGCCCTCGGCGTCGATGGACTGAGGGTGGAGACGAGCGCAGAATGAACGGCAAAGCCA
>CALILB010000040.1 GCA_938016625.1 uncultured bacterium
ACGGCGTTCAGGAACAGCCGGGCCGAGCCCTGTACGCGCGATGATCAATAGACACCAGTTGGACAAAGGAGGACTTCATGACCCGAGTCGTTACAGTTTCCATCGCCGCTGTCGTCGGCATGGTCGCGCTCTGTGCCTTTCCCGCTGCGTCCCAGATCATCCACGACGCGGAATACCTCATCCTCGAAGCTCAGAATGGAGAGAAGTGGGCCAGCGATGATAAGGCCGTGGACGCGAAGCTCGCCGCATTCCGCGCCAAGAACGGCGGCAAGCCGCCGAACATCCTCTATATCCTGATCGATGACATCGGCTTCGGGGATCTGGGTAGCCGGGAACTGAACGCCATCCGCGGCTACAGTACGCCGTCCATCAACAAACTCGCGCGCCAAGGCATGCGTTTCGCACGCATGTACACGGAGCCTTCCTGCACGCCAACGCGGGTCGCATTCATGACCGGCCGCCAGCCGCATCGTAACGGCATGGGCGACACGGCAGTCGACATCGCCGGGTTCGGTCTGGCGGGCAAGGAGGTCACCTTGGCCGAAGTCCTGTCCGAAGCCGGCTACAACACCGTGCACATCGGCAAATGGCATATGGGAGACATCGGGGAGGCTTGGCCGAATCACCAAGGATTCGACTTCGCCGCGTTTCCAATCCACCAGCAGGGACAGCTGACCATCTTCCACGACGACGCCGCGGATGAAGAGGTCTCCATCGGCATCGGCAAGAACAACTACGACGACCGGTTCACGATCGACAACTGGATGCGGCCTGACGCTTCGGCCATGGTGACGGGGGTCGAAGGCAAGCGCGGTGAGATGGTCCGCGAGGTGCACATGCAGCCTGGCGAGCGCTGGACCGAGGCCAAGTACCACGAGATGAACGTCCGTTACCAGGAGCAGACCCTGCAGTATCTACGCGAGCTCGCTGCCCAGGATGAACCGTTCTTCCTGCAGTACTGGCCACTCTACCCTCTCACCGGGCCCCGCACGACGACGGAGAAGTACACGACTCCCAATGGCGGCATCTATGTGGAGAAGATGAAGCTGCTCGACGGTTGGATCGGCGACATCTTGGCGGAGATGGACGCCTTGGGTATCACCGACAACACGCTGGTCGTGATCATGGGAGACAACGGCCACTTCACGAAGTACTCCCCCGGCAGTGGCTTCACGCCCATGATCTATCGTGGCGGCAAGGGCGCCACCACCGAGGGTGGTATCCGCGTCGACGCCTTCGCACGTTGGCCAGGAATGGTCGAGGCGGGGTCGATTGTGGGCGACATCATCCACGTTGCCGACCTGTTCACCACGATAGCCCGTCTGGCCGGTGCCACTGCGAAGATCCCCACCGACCGGTTGATCGACGGGCTGGACCAGTCCGCCCTGATGCTGGAGGGAGAAACCTACGGCCGTCGAGACTATGTTTTCATCTATTCCGGAAACAGTCTCAAGGCCGTAGTCAAAGAGCAGTACAAGATCAATGTCCCGGCGCCGGGAGAGAACCCGATCGGGGCGAAGTTCTACGATCTCTTCCGCGATCCCCGAGAGGAATGGCCGGTTGCCACCGAGGTGGGCGCCTGGGGCGGTGCAGAATTCGTACGGATAATCATGCGGCACAAGCAGAGGATGGCCAAGTATCCGGACGAACCGGCTGCGACCGGCCGACCTTACGAGGGGATCGAGAATCTTCGACCCGAAAGCGTAGCGGCCGTGGAGGCCTTCCTGACCAAGCAGGCCTCACCGATGAGGTAGACAGGCCATGGGCGTCCCTTGCTCTCTTCCTGTTGCCATGATCGCACTCTCCTTGAATTGGAAAGGCAACTTCAGGGTGCGCTCGGGCTCAGCACCACGGCGTTCAGGAATAGCCGGTCCGAGCCCCTCCAGTAGGCGCGGAAGTTCAGGTCCTCGGCGAAAAGGATGACCCGGCCGCGATCGATCTTCTCCTCGTAGGCGAAGACGGAGCCGGGGAGTCGTTCCTGGCTCTCCTGCCAGAGATGTCCCGAGATCTTGAGGTGCTCGCCTTCGGCATAGCGGGCGACGATCCGCTTGCCGGCATCGGGTGGTCCCTCGGGGTCGAGATAGATTCGACGCGAAGTGACCAGGGCCGGAAGCTCGCCATCGTACCCCGATGACAACCAGGCCTCGTCATCCAGCTCCACCCTCAATATGGCACCGGGCACATCGAACCCAGCCGGCTCCGGAGCCTCCTCGCCGTTCTCACCGTCGCCCTCCGGTTTCTGCACCTCGTACCAGGAGCGCAGGGCCGAGAGCTCCAGGTGCTCGCGGACAAAGTCCACCGCCGAGCCGAGAGCCACCAGACTGCCGCCGTCCCGCACCCAATTCTGGAGACGCTCGATCCCCTTCTCCCCCAGCGTCGACGCCAACTGTTCGGCCGACAGCAGATGGGGGATCACCAGGACATCGAAGCGATGGATGGGGGTCGAGCCGAGCGACTTCACTCGGCGGACGGTGAGCGGGATCTCGTACTGCCGGTCGAGCACATACCAGGCCCAGCCAAAGGAATAGCCGTGCACCGGCAGGCCTGCCAAGAGAGCGATCTCGGGTCTTTTGACCGAGAAGACCTTGCCCGATCCGAGGGTCGGAAAGCCGGGCTCCGACAGCCCGGTACCGACCGCCAGCACCTCGAGCCCGAAGTGGTCCGCCACCTCGCGCACGGCGGTGTGCAGAGTGTCGTCGTTCTGACCTACCCGCAGGACCACCGAGCCGCTGGCCAGCTCGTGTCCACCGACGCGGGTGGGATCGAGCGTCATGGCCGCGCGGAAGCCCCGGTCCTTGAGATCGGAGAGCGCCGCCAACGCCGCCGTCTGCCCTCCGTCGATCAGATAGGCGTAGCCCGCATCGACATCGGGCGTACGGGCGGGGGCGTCTACCGTTGACTCCACCATCTCGACGTCGAGGGACCGGGAATCGGTCGAGCTGTAGCCGGCGAGATCGAAAAGCAGAGGCAGCGACCAGGCGGTGATGTCGTAGAAACGTGGATTCTCCCCACGATCCTCACGCGCCCGAGCCTCGGCGAGAAAATCCTCAGGCAATGGGATATCGGGCTCGAGCAGGGCCCGCAGCAGCCGGTTGTGCGGCTGCGCGGCCTCCACCACATAGGTACCGGCCGGAAAGTTCCGGTCGCCGACCGACAGGCCGGTGCGGTCCCGGACACCAACGAGCCGGGCCTCGTCCCCAAGACGCCCCACCTCGATCCCGGTCCGCCGCAGCAGGCTCACCAACTCGGCTACCAGCTGAGGGTCCCCGGCGGGATCGAGCAGGTAGCGGACGACGCCGCTGCGCCCATCCTCCACCGCCCGCCGCAGATCCGCGTGGTAGTCCTCCAGAAGCTCCTGGCGAGCCGCGGCCGCTGTCCGGGCCGCCGTCCAGGCCGCGGTGTAGTGCTGCTCCAGGGCATCACCCAGCAGCCGCACCGACTCGTCGGCCCGCTGGAGCGCCAGACCGCGGGTCGAGCCCTGCTCGTAGAGCATCCCCACCGCACCCTGATAGCTGCCAAAGGAGGTCGTGTAGCCGGGATAGAAGAAGTTGAACCTCTCGCGTGTCATGTACTCGAAGCCGGCGCGGTCGAAAGCCTCTGCGTATGCCTGGCCAAAGCGGACAAACCCCTGCTTGGCAAACTCCGGGAAGAACCGGCCGTAGGGCTCGGCCGGTGGGTCGAAGTAGAACTCGGAATCGGCGCCCATCTCGTGCAGATCGACGACGACCTGTGGTCGCCACTCGAGCCACGTCGGCACCCGATACCGGGTCTCGCGCTGGGTCTGTGCCCACCAGTCCCGGTTGGTGTCGAAAAAGTAGTGACCGGTGCGGAATTGAATCCCGTCCCAGCGGTTGAAATCGTTCGACCAATCGTCGCGCTCGGCGCTGGGCTCGCGGCCGATCGACTGTAGATTGCGCCAGGCAAAGGCATCGCGGCCGTCGGGGTTGAGCATCGGATCGAGCAGAATCACCGTGTTGTCGAGAACCTCGAGGGTCTCGGCGTCCTCGGCTGTTGCCAGCCGCTCCAAGAGCTTGAGCACACCCTCCGCCCCCGACAGCTCGAAGCCATGGATCGACCCACCCATATAGAGGATCACCGGTTGCGAGGTAGCGATTCGGCTCGCTTCCTCCGAACTGGTGTGGCGGGGATCGCCCAGCAGTTGGGCGTTGGCCTTTATCTCATCGAGCCGAGCGTGGTTGGCCGGGGAGGTGACGATGGCCAGCAGCAGCCGGCGCCCTTCCCACGAGACTCCCTGATCATGGGTCACCACTCGTGGTGAGTCATCCCCAAGATGCTCGAGATAGGCCACCATCTCGTGGTGGACAGTGATTCCCTCGCCAAAGTCGTGACCGGTGACCTCGGCAAAGCTCGCCACCTCCGCGGCCCGGGCACCGGAGCCGGCAACCACCAGGATGCAAAACAGCGCAGCAATACAGATGGATACTCGACGACAATCAGTCATCCGCCCCTCCTTAGCCTGCTAATTTCAGTTGCTGAACAGGAACTCGACAACGTCCCCGTCTTGCACTTTGTATTCTTTGCCTTCAGTCCGCAGCAGTCCCTTGTGGTGGAGCTCCTGGAATCCACCGTGTTCCTGCATCTGTTCGAACGAGGCCACCTGAGCCCGTATAAAGCCGGTCTCCATGTCGGTGTGGATCTTGCCCGCCGCTTCCGGCGCCACCGTACCCTCCTCGATCTCCCAGGCCCGCAGCTTGCGGTTGGCCAGGGTGTAGAAGCGAATCAACCCGAGCAGCTCGAAAGAGGCCGCGGCCAATCGGTCCAACCCGGAGGTCTCGATCCCCAGTTCCGTCATGAACTCGGCCCGCTCTTCCGGTTCGAGCTGCTGGAGCTCCCCCTCGATCTTGGCGGAGATGGGGACCACCCGCGCCGGCAGGTCGGCGATCTCGACCGATTCCTCGCCACCATAGCCCTCCTCCGAGACATTGGCGACATAGAGCAGCGGCTTGCCGGTGAGCATCCCCAGGGCTTTTAGCTCCTGCCGGGCCGGGCGATCGAGGTCGAGGCTGCGCAGCGGCACCCCCTCCTCGAGCTTGGCCAGATAGTGCTCCAGGCGCTCCTTTTCGGCGGCGTGGGCCTTGGGATCGGCCTTCCAGTGGCGCTGGCGCTTCTCCAGGGCCCGCTTTAGCACCTCCAGATCGGAGAGCAGCAGCTCGGTCTCGACCACCTGCGCGTCTCTGACGGCATCGACCGTCTCAAAGACGTGCGCCACATCGCCCTCCTCGAAGAAACGCAAGACGTGGGCGATGGCATCGACCTGACGGATCGACCCCAGAAACTGGTTCCCCAGCCCTTCGCCCCGGCTCGCCCCCTCCACCAGACCGGCGATATCGATGAACTCGATGGTGCACGGGGTGCACTCCTCGGGATCGAGGAGTTGCTCGAGCTCGAGCAGCCGGGGATCGGGCACCGGCACCACACCCAGGTTGCTGTCGATGGTGGTAAACGGATAGTTGGAGACGTTGGCGTGCCCGGCCGTCAGGGCATTGAAGAGGGTCGATTTGCCCACATTCGGCAGCCCGACGATCCCTACCGAGAGCATCACCCGGATTCTACACAGGCTGGGTCGTCCTGGAGGCCGAAAAAAAATCCAACTTCTTTGTCAGAAATGGATGCCCTGCGGAAACTATACTTATGGAGGGCAACAGCGTCGCTGATCTTCCGACCGACTCAAAAGATCCCTTCGGGTGGGGAAATTGAAGTTCTGGTTCTCTCTACCCAGACCTAGCGACTCCTCTCCACAGTTGCCCTCCCTCTTTTCTTTCTGACCGCCGGGGCCCGATGGGTCCCGGCTTTTCTTGCCAAAATAGACCGGCGACAGAGCTAAGCGGCGGGCGTAAACAGGGCGGCAACAGCCCCTGCTCTCCCTTGCTCAGTCCTCGACCTCCGTCGCGGGCGTCGAGGCCAGACGGATGAAGTCCGCTACGTCCTTTTTGAACTTGGCGTGGTCGACCTCACGGATGTACATCATGTGACCCGCCTCGTAGTACTCGATAGTGACTTTGTCGCGTAGCTCTTCGGGTAGACCCAGATGGGCTACCGAGAACGGTGTGTCGAAGTATGGAGTCGCCAGGTCGTAGTAGCCCGATGTAAACAAGACCCTGAGGTCGGGGTTACGGGTCATGGCCTGTCTGAGGTCCTCGGCCAGGTTCACATAGCGGTTCTCGTTGTCGTCCCAGGTCCAGTCGCGCCACAGACCGGCGGAGGAGCGATAGCGCAGGTCGGTCTCGTAACCGAGATCCCGCCGCAGATGGTCGTTGAGCATGGTCACATAACCGACGTTGACGGCTTCGCTCGCCGGGTCGAATTCGAATCTCTCGCCAGCCGAGTCCCGGTCGAAGCCGGTAAAGCGGGTATCGAGACGGCCGACGGTCTTGCCCTCCTCCCGCAGCAGCTCCTTGACGAAGCGCCAGATGGCGATACGCAGATTGGTGCGCTCTACATAGTCCACCGAGAGCCCGCTGTAACGAGCCACCCGCTCGGCGATCTCTTTTCTCTTGGCCTCCGGCAGCCAGTCGCCCTGGATCAGAGCCGCAGCATAGTCACCGATGGCAAAGGCCTCGACCTCATCGAGGGTGGTGCGGAGATCGCCGGAGAGCTCGGGTGGCAGCTTGCCGTGAAACCAGGCGGCAGCGGTATAGCTCGGCAGATGGATGGCAAACGCGGTGTCGTTTCCCGGGTGCATCTCCTGGTTCTGCCAATTGAGGATCGAGGAGATCATCACCAACCCGTTGAGGTAGAGACCGTGGCGACGCTGCAGATGGAGAGCGAGACCGGCCGTACGGGTCGTGCCATAGCTCTCACCGGCTATGAACTTGGGTGACGCCCAGCGCCGGTTGCGGGTCGTCCACAGCCGGATAAACTCCCCCACCGACTCGATGTCACCCCGCAGGCTGTGAAACCTCTTGCCGTCCTCCTCCGACGCCGGCCGGCTGTAGCCGGTGGAGACCGGATCGATAAAGACCAGGTCGGTCACATCGAGTACCGAATAGGGGTTGGTCACCAGCCGCCCCGGTGGCGGCATCGGCATCCCCTCCGGGTCGGCCAGGATCTTCTTCGGCCCAAAGGCTCCCAGCTGCACCCAGACCGCCGCCGAGCCGGGACCGCCGTTGAAGCTGAAGGTCACCGGCCGGTTCGCCGGGTCGTCCACCCCGTCCTTGATGTGCGCCACATAGAAGATCGAGGCTTGGGTCTTACCCTCTTCGTCCTTTAGCAGCAGAGTCCCGGCCGTCGAGGTATAGGCGATACGGACACCGTCGAGGGTGATGGAGTGTTTGGTGACCGACTCTTTCTCCTCGAGCGGTGTCTGCTTGTCGGAGTCGGCCTTCTCTTTGTCGACTTCCGCCGCCTGGAGCCCCATCGGGCCCAGCATCGTGAGCAGAGCAACGACAGCGAACAGCACCAGAAACGAATGCTTCGGCTTTTTCTTCATTACCCCTCCTAGGATCCATTGATCCTAACCTATCGATGAGCCCGGATAGGGCTGGCACGTCATCTGCTTATAGGTGGGGTGAGTTACACTTGAAAAGACCATGAAATCAGGCATCAAATCCGCTCTCGAGACCTCACTGCTGGCCGCAGTGGTGGTTCTCTTTCTTGGCTGTGCCAGCCAATCAACACCAAGCCCTCCAACGCCTCCTACTCCCCCGACTCCGCCAACGTCCGGGGGATCCGGCCCGTCCAGCACCGAGCCCTCCTCCCAGCCGGCGGATCCTGCAGGGGAATCGACCGCCGAAGCCGGTGAGGAGTCGGGCTCCGAAGCCGGGGCCGAAGAGTCCACTGGAGAGGACAGTCAGGGGGGCGCCGGGGACGAGTCGGAGGCCGCGGGGCAAGCAGCCGGCGACGAGGAATCTGCCGTCGGGGCCGAGTCGGCCGAAGGCCAGGAGGCGGCTGACGGGCAAGCCTCGGGGGGCGGTGATCGAGGCGGCCAAGAGGCCACCGGCGCGGCCGGTGCACCTGCGGGTGGCACTCCACAGGGGCCTGGCTCCGGCGGACCACCCTCGGATGCAGAGCAAGAGGCCGGTCTCGACAAGGAGCTGGATGAAAAGCTCTCCGAGTTCGACGAGATGCTGATCCGCGAGCAGGAGGTCCTGGCAGAGAACCGGGTAGAGATCGAAACCGAAAAAGCAAGTGGGAGCGGCAACGCCGGGGGCGGTGGCGGCTCCACGGGTGGCGGTGGATTCGGTGATGAGGGAGACGACTTCGGCGACGACGATTTTGGGGATGACCCCGAGGCGCAAGAGCCCGCCGGCGGAAGTGAGGGCTCGTCCGAGGGAGAGACCGGCGACGAAGAGGCCGGTACCCAGCCCGGTGCACCGGTGGGCGCTGAGTCGGGCGGAGCGGGTTCGGGCGGCGCCGTCCCGCCGGACGTCGGCGATGGCAGCGACGACGACATCATCGCCCGTCAGCTCAGAGAGGCGGCGATGAACGAAGAGGACCCCGAGCTCAGAGAAAAGCTCTGGCAGGAATATCGCGACTACAAGAATTCGACAAAGGGTGGCGGGAAGAAGGACAATTGAAACGAGAGGTCGACCGGCGATGACGACACACCCGAGAGCAAGACACACATGCTGGGCCTGCTGGGCCGTCCTACTTCTGGTGGCGGCACTTCCGGCGACGGCCGCGGTCCAGACCGCCCACGCCATCCAGGCCCAGACCGAGATTCCCGAGGATCAGCTTCTCGACGTCGCCATCGAGGTTTTCGATCCCGGTCTCCCCGACGAGACGGTCCCC
>CALILB010000041.1 GCA_938016625.1 uncultured bacterium
GATGTAGCCGTATCCACCGTGAATCTGGAGGGCCTTGTTGGTGACCTTTTGGGCCATCTCGGAGGAGAAGAGCTTGGCCTGGGCGGCCTCCAGGGTGTATCGCTTCTGATGATCCTTGGCCCAGGCCGCCTTCCAGGTCATGAAGCGAGCGGCGTCGATCTCGGTCGACATGTCGGCAAGATAGAACTGGATCGCCTGAAACTCGGCGATGGCGCGGCCAAACTGTTCCCGCTCCTGCGCGTAGGCCATCGCCTCTTCGAAAGCCCCCTGGGCGATGCCAACCGCTTGCGCCGCGATGCCGATGCGGCCGCCATCGAGCGTTGCCATGGCGATCTTGAAGCCATCACCCTCCTCACCGAGCCGCTGGCTCGCCGGAACCCTCATGTCCTGAAAAGCGAGCTCGGTGGTGCCGGAAGCGTTGACACCCAGTTTCCACTCGTGCCCACCATGGCTGTAACCCGGGGTATCGGCCGGCACGATGAAGGCGGTGATGGCCTTGTGCCGCTTTTCCGGGTCGACGGTGGCGAACACCAGGGCGATGTCGGCGTCGGTGCCGTTGGTGATGAAGAGCTTGTTGCCGTTGAGGATGTAGTCGTCGCCGTCCCGTTTTGCCAGCGTCCGCAGTGCCGAGGGATCGCTGCCGGCCTGCGGCTCGGTGAGGGCAAAACACCCCAGCGTCTTACCGCTTGCCAGCGGGGTCAGGAATTTCTCCTTCTGCTCCTCGGTGCCAAAATCCTGCAGCGGATCACACACCAACGAGTTGTTGACCGACAGAATCACTCCGTTGCTGGCGCAGACACGGCTGATCTCCTCGATGACCAGGCAGTACGAGACCGTGTCCATCCCGGCACCGCCGTACTCCTCCGGGACAGTGACACCGGCCAGCCCGAGCTCGCCGGCCTGGTCGAACAGGTCGCGTGGAAACTCACCGCTCTCGTCGATCTCCTTGGCGTGAGGCTTGATGACCTCCTCGGCAAAGCGACGTATGGAATCCCGCAGGAGCTGCTGCTCCTCGCTGAGGTTGACCCGCATCGTCTTCCCTTTCTTTCTGAGCTGTGATCGGAACTGTCCCGGCACCTGGTTGGGACCGTCCCGGTTTTTGTAACACGGGCCCCGAGGCCGGTCAAGAAGAACCTGGCCGACTTCGACTCCCAGGCTTCTCCGGCTCGTCCCCCTGCTCACAAAGGGGACACTCCGCCGCCGGGAAAGCGGGCAGGTCGAGCTGCATCAGGGCGACCAGCGGCACCGACAACTCTCCCCGACTTGCCGTGCGGTCCAGAATCGCACCCACGGCCAACAGCTCGGCCCCCTGGTCCCGGGCGACCGCGGCGGCCTCGCCGGAGGAGCGTCCCGTGGTCACGACATCCTCGACAATCACGATCCGTTCACCCGTTGTCAGTGAAAACCCGCGCCTCAGCCCCATCTGCCCGTCGGTCCGCTCGGTAAAGCGAAACGGGACTCCGAGAGCGGCGGCGGTCTCGTGGCCGATAATCAAACCGCCCAAGGCCGGCGAGAGTACCGATTGAGGCGCCAATGGCTCGAGCAGAGCGGCCAATTCCTCTCCGATCCGGCGGGCGCGATGGGGGTCCTCCAGCAGGAGTGCGCACTGGACGTAGGCCGACGAGTGGAGGCCTGACGAGAGCAAGAAATGGCCCCGCTTCAAGGCACCGCTCTCCTCCAGCAAGCGGAGAAGCGCCGCTCGGTCAATCATCGTTTTCGGCACCTTGCCGGCGGATCTCGTAGGACTCCATCTTCTTGTAGAGGTTGCTTCGCGGTGTCTCGATAGCCCGGGCCGTCTGGGTCACATTCCAGCCGTTGCGCTCCAGCTGCTCGATGAGAAAGAGCCTCTCGGCGGCCTCTCGAAACTGCTTGAGTGTCTTGGCGCCGGCGATCACGTCACCGAGGTCGCGACGGCCGCCACCGAGCAGGGCCGCCACATCCCCATCCGAGATGGTCTCCTCGGGACTGAGAATGAGCAGCCTCTCGATGACATTGTTGAGCTCGCGCACATTTCCTTTCCAGGGCAGGTTCTGCAGACGCTCGATGGCACTCTTGGAAAAAGTCTTTGGCCGGTAGTTGTTGACCGCCGTATAGCGCTCGACAAAATACTCTACGAGCTCGGGTAGATCCTCCAGGTGCTCGCGCAGAGACGGCGTGTGGATAGGGATCACGTTCAGCCGGTAGAAGAGATCCTCGCGAAATCCGCCGTCTTTGATCGAGGTCTCCAGATCCTGGTTGGTGGCCGCCACCACCCGGACATCCACCTCGATGGTCTTCTGCGCACCGACGGTTTCGACCTCACCACTCTGAAGCACTCGCAACACCTTGGCCTGGGTTCGGGCCGACATGTCTCCGACTTCGTCCAGAAAGATCGTGCCGTCGTCAGCGGCCACGAACTTCCCCACCTGCTTGCGCACCGCACCGGTGAAGCTGCCCTTCTCATGTCCGAACAGCTCGGATTCGATGAGCTCCTCGGGAATGGCGGCACAATTGACCTGGATCAGCGGACGATGCCGGCGCGCACTCTTGCCGTGGATCTCCTGCGCCACGAGCTCCTTGCCGGTGCCGCTCTCACCGGTGATCAGCACCGTCGCCGGGGTCGGCGCCGCCTTGTCGATGGTCTTGCGAAGACGTTGCATTACCGGCGAGGACCCGATCAGCCTGGGTGGCTCGCGCCGCAGATGATGGGCCTCCTGCGCCAGCCAGTACTTCTCCAGCGCGTTCCTGAGCACCAGGAGCACCCGCTCCTTCTCCAGAGGCTTCTCCAGCAGGTCGTAGGCCCCGCGCCGAGTGGCCTCCATCGCCGTCGGCACATCACCGTGACCGGTGATGATGATTACCGGCATCTCGAAGCCCTGCTCACGAAGACTGCTGAGGACCTCGAGGCCATCCATCTCCGGCATCTTGATGTCCAACAAAACGGCATCGACCGGCGACTCGCGTACCCGCCGCAGAGCCTCGGCGCCGCTCGCCGCCTCGACAACCTTGTGGTTCTTGTACTCGAGGACCATGCGCAGGCTGTCGCGGATCGACTCTTCGTCATCCACGAGCAGGACTGTCCCGCGACGATCCGTTTGTTGATCGTTATCCGCCATCGGCAACGAGTTTAGCAGCCCAGAAAAAAGGCCGGCCCCGTCATGGGACCGGCCCGGTTGGATCGGAAGTGCTGCCTCCGCCTAGGGTATGGCGGGGAACACGAAGAGAGGCTGAATCTCCTGACCGCGGGCAAAACGCCGGATGTAGAGACGCATACGCGAGCCGGAGTCCATGCCGCGAACGATGGTCTCGAACTGCTCCGCATCGGCCACTTCGGTGCCGTTCACCTCGGTGATGACGTTGATGATCTCACCGGACCGAACACCCTCGTCGTAGAGCGGGCTTCTGGGGGAAATATCCGAGATCCAAACCCCTTGTAGATCCTCGGGGAGTCCGTGCATCGATTTCAGACCCGGTGTCAGATCTTGATAGCGCAGGCCGAGCCATTCGATTCCACTCTCCTCCTCACCTTCGCCCTCGTCGGCCTCACCACCCTCGCTCGGCCGTTCGGTGAGCTCGACCTTCTTGGTGACCCTTTTGCCGTCGCGCAGGACCTCCATGCGTACCGTGGCGTCGGGTCCTTGAGCCGATACGTACTCGATGAGCTCTCGGGTATTGGCCACCGCCATATCGTCGACCTTGAGAATGATGTCGCCATGCTCGATGCCCGCCTTCTCGGCCGGCAACCCGGGGCGGACCTCGGTCACGATAACCCCATCGGTCGAATCGAGCCCAAAGGCTTCGGCGGCCCTCTGCGTCAGGTCGTTGACCCCGACGCCGAGAAAGCCGCGGCGCACCTTGCCGGTGTCCCGCAGTTGTGGAAGCACCTGCTGCAGGATATTGACCGGGACGGCGAAGCCGATGTTCTCGGAGCCCCAATTGATCGCGGTATTGATGCCCACCACCTCACCGCTGAGACTCACCAGCGGGCCGCCGGAGTTGCCGAAGTTGATCGCGGCATCGGTCTGGATGAAGTCCTCGAAAGAGGAGGTCTCCTGGCTGATGTTGATTCTGCGGCCCTTGGCGCTGACCACCCCAACGGTGACCGAGTTGGTCAGACCCTGGGGATTCCCGATCGCCATGACCCAGTCGCCGACCCGCAGCTGCGTGCTGTCGCCCAGCTGCAGATACTCGAGCTGCCGGTCGGCCTCGATTTTCAGCAGGGCGATATCGGTCGCCGGATCGGTGCCGATGACTTCCGCGTCGAAGAGGTCGTCACCGAGGCGCACACGAACCTGGTCGGCGCCGCGGATGACGTGATTGTTGGTCACCACCAGGCCGTCTCCACTGATGACGAAGCCGCTGCCACCGGAGTCGGAGCGGAACTCTTCATCCTCGGGCTGGACGTCTGGATCCCGCCGTCGGGGCCCGAAAAAGAACTCGAAGGGGTCGGTTGGGCGACGCCCGGAAGTGCGCTCGAAGGTCGATGCTTCGATCGACGCCACTGCCGGCGATACCCGCTCTGCCAGGTCGGCAAAGCTGGGAATCCCTCCCACATATTCGGGGGCCTCGATTTGCGGCACCGGCTCGGGTGAGGTATTGCCGGGAGCCGTCAGGTCGAGGGCGCCGGCGAGGATCATGCCAAAAACAATCGCTCCCAGAACAAGAGCGAGGGTAACGACTTGTCGGCTGCGGTGGTGACTCATCTTCTACCAGAACTCCTTTCAGGTGCTCTCCTGCTGCTGCCAAAGGCGGAGTATAAGCAATAGTCCTGCCAGAGCAAGAAGGGTCGTTCCTGGGACCCGGCAGCAGCGCTGCCGGCCATTATGGCAGAGATCGCGGACTCCAAGCCGCCTGTGGCAGGGCTCTGGCGACATCGACACCAATGCCCTTCGGCTTGAAGCGCCGCCGGGGTTGCTCTATAATCCGTTCGCTGGCTTTGTCGGGCTGACGAAGTGGGTAGGTAGTTTGCCCACTTTTTTTGTTGCCTGGATCATGCTTCGAGATAGATGGGTC
>CALILB010000042.1 GCA_938016625.1 uncultured bacterium
AATCGGGGCAATCGTGACACCGGGTTTTCTCCTTTGTCGGGTTATGATGCTTGCGGTGGATCCGGAGACTGCTATCCACAATGAGAACCGGATATTAGCGTGAATCATTCCCCGCCGGCGGTCTTGGAACTTCTATCGCCGCCGGTCGTAGTTTCTGAGTGAAGGTTCGGTCTGCTCGATCCCATGGCGAAGATCCCTGTCTCCCGCTGGCTCCTCCTGGCCGTTCTGGCCGCCGCGGTCGTCTTTGCCTTGGTGGCGCTCTCCACCGCTGCCCTGCTGCCTTCCGCCAGCCAACCGGTGGTGCAGGTGGCGGCCTACGGTCTGCTGATCGCGGTCGCTCTGCTGCTGTTTCTCTGGCTGCTGTGGCAAGTAGCGCACCTCTTCCTCTGGCGGGTGGGCCGGCGTCTGGCCTTCTCCTATTTCCTCATCGGTTTTCTGCCCATCCCCATGGTGCTGCTGCTGCTTTTTCTCAACGGCTATCTTCTTGCCGGCTATTTTCTCGGGCACCTCTACCGCGATGCCGTCCACGAGATCCACCAAGAGCTGTCGCAGGCGGCTACCTCTCGGCTCGCCGCTGTCGAACAAGATTCCCGAGATAGCAAGCACATCGCCGACAATATTGCCCTCGCCACCTACCGCGGCGGGCAGAGAGTCTCCGGGGACAAGAGGCTTCCGCCACGGTGGCCGACCTGGCTGGCCAGCCCAGAGGGAGAGGAAACCAGCACCTTCTTCGCCCTCCCGGATGGCTCGCCGACCCTGGCGGCAACCGCGGGCGGGGATCAACTCGGTGTTCTTGCCGTTCGCGAGGGTGACATAGAAAAGGTGCTGAGGAATCGGAGCGGTGTCTGGGTTTCACTCCTTCAAGCCGATGATCCCCGCAAGGAAGACGTCATCCGCGTGAGTCTGGGCGTCAAGGAGTACACCCTGCTCCCCCTCAAACCGAAACGTGGGTTCGAGGGACGGGAGGAGTTCTTTGGCGCCCCGCCGGAAGGGTTGCCCCGCCTCGAGCGCCCATTTATCTGGTGGGGTGAGCTCGCCGGCCCCCTACGCGATCTGGCCGACGGCTCGATCCTCTCCGAGTACATGGCGGCTTCCCTCAACGGCAATCTTCCGATCATAAATCAGCGTCTCTTCTCTACCTCGGCGGAAGTGAACACCTCGGTCTGGGCCAGTCTCATCGCCATCACCGGGCTGCTGGCGAGCATCTACGGGGTCGCCATCGTCATGGCGTTCTACATGATCTTTACCCTCAGCCGCTCGGTGAACAGCCTCAGTCGGGCGACCAACGCGGTTCGGCAGGGTGAGTTTGCCGTTCGCATTCCGGTGCGCCGCCGGGATCAGATGGGTGAGCTCCAGAGCTCGTTCAACGAGATGGCTGCCAACCTCGAGCAGTCGGTCCTGGCGATCGCCCAAAAGGAGATCCTGGAGAACGAGCTCAAGATCGCCCGCGATCTCCAACAGAGTCTGCTGCCGACCGATCTGCCCGCCTCCGAGGCCGTCGACTTCTCCACTCTGTTCGAGCCCAGCGCCGCCATCGGTGGCGACTACTTCGATGTCCTCCGGCTCGACGAAAATCGCATCGTCGTGGTCATCGCCGATGTCTCTGGTCATGGGCTATCCACCGGTCTGCGGATGGCGATGCTCAAAGCGGCACTCGTCATTCTGGTACAGGAGGGCAAGGAGCCGGCCGAGGTCTTCCGCCGACTCAGCGCCATGATCAGGGCCGAGGGAGAACAGCGACTCTTTGTCACCGCCACCCTCTCGGTGGTTGACTTTCGCCGCGGCGAGCTCGCCATCACCAATGCCGGCCACCCACCCACCTATCTGCTCCGCGACGGCGAGGTGAGTGAGATCCTGCTGCCGGGCAATCCCCTGGGTGCCCTGGGCGAGGACTATGGCAGTCGAACGATCGACCTCGAAGGCAACGATGTGGTCGTCTGGCTTTCGGACGGGCTGATCGAGGCCACCAACAGCCAGGGTGAGCCGTTTGGCTACGAGGCCGTGGTCGGCTCGCTCGAAGGTTCTGCAGCCGCCGCCGCGGTGGTGAGGGATCGC
Organism: uncultured bacterium; assembly: GCA_938016625.1. Lineage (GTDB taxonomy): Bacteria > Acidobacteriota > Thermoanaerobaculia > Multivoradales > JAHEKO01 > M0029. The sequence continues at coordinate 2,056 of CALILB010000042.1, forward strand.
CTGCTGGATGCCCTCAAGAGACATACCGATGGCCAGCCGTCCGAAGATGACAAGACCCTCGTCGTCATGCGTTACATGACCCCCGCATCCACTGCCGCTACTCCCAGAAAAGAGTAGATCCGGCGGATGAAATCACGGGTTTCGCGGAAGGGCGGTACACCGTCGTAGCGCTCGACGGTCCCTTCGCCGGCGTTGTAGCCGGCCAGCATCTTTGGCAGATCACCGGCAAAGCGCTCACGCAGCCACTTGAGATAACGGACCCCGGCATCCAGATTGCTCGCCGGGTCGAAGATAGCGTCGCCCACGACGCCATATCTGGCGGCGGTCGCGGGCATCAGCTGGAGGAGCCCCGTGGCCCCTTTGGTCGACACGGCGCGTGGATCGAAGGCCGACTCCGCCCGAACGACGGCGGCGATCAGCTGCGGATTCAGCTCGTACCGCTGTGCGGTGGCGTAGATGAGGTCACCAAAGGGTGTGTCCGGAATCGGGTGGCTGTCATCGAAGCCGAGCGCGATACCGGGCGCGATCTCGGTTGGTAGCGGCACCCTCTCGGCTTCGATCTCGTCGTCGACGATACGCTCGATACGCAGCAGCGAGAGCTCGAGCAGACCGCCGGAAGGAAGATCGAATCGCACCCGGTCTCCCTCGAGCTGATAGCCGTCCACCTTGAGCACGTGTCCACCTACCAGCAGCACCAGCTCGCCCGCGGCCGGGTGAGTCGGAACAGCCAATAGAGCCACCGCCAGCACCCAGCGACCCCCAACACGAAGCAGTCTCTTCACGGCCATCCTCCTCAGGATCTCGCGCGGGGATGATGGCGGTCGTAGAGCGAGCGCAGACGCTGGGCGTGGATGTGGGTATAGATCTGTGTGGTCGAGATGTCGGCGTGTCCGAGCATCATCTGTACAGCTCGGAGATCGGCACCGTGCTCGAGCAGGTGGGTGGCAAAGCTGTGACGAAGCACATGTGGGGAGAGCTCG
>CALILB010000043.1 GCA_938016625.1 uncultured bacterium
GTCGCGATGGACGGTCGCTGGTCGACAGCGATCTGGGTTCACTCCGCAGCCGCTTCAAGGAGGGACTGGAACATGCTTGAAGATGCCGTTCAGGAGCTCAGGAGGCTTCCCTCCGACGAATTGGCGCGGGCCAGGTCCAAAGTGCGAGTTCTGGTGATCTCGGGTTTGGGCCTCAATTGTGAAGTGGAGACAGCGGAGGCCTTTCGACTGGTTGGTGCCGACGCCGAGATGGTTCATTTGCTGGACCTGCTCGACGGCAAGTCAGGCCACCGCCTCGCCGACTACCGAATCGTCACCCTCGTCGGCGGCTTTGCCTTCGGCGACCACCTGGGAGCCGGCTTCGTCTTCGCGAATCGGATTCGCTGGCGGCTCTACGATCAGCTCGTCGAGCTCATCGAAAGGGGTGGCCTGGCACTGGGAATCTGCAACGGCTTCCAAACCATGGTTCGACTCGGCATGGTGCCGGGCTTCGATGGGGACTACCGAACCCCCCGTGCGACGCTAGCCCCCAATGACCGCTTGGGCTACTGGGACAGCTGGGTCCGGCTGAAGGCCGATCCGAAGTCACCCTGCGTCTGGACCCGAGGTATCGACGCAATCGACCTGCCGACCCGCCACGGAGAGGGCAAGCTCCTGACCGAATCTCCCGAGGTTCTGGAGAGACTGGAGCAAGGCCACCAGGTGGCAGTGCGGTATGTGAACGAGAATGGCGAACCCACCCAGGAGTGGCCGGCCAACCCCAACGGCTCACCGGGAGCGGTGGCCGGAATCTGTGACCCGACCGGGCGGCTCTTCGGCCTGATGCCCCATCCAGACGCCTACCTCTACCCGTTCCAGCATCCGCAGTGGTCCCGGAGGCGCTACGAAGGCGAAGTCCCAGAAGAGGGGGCAGGCCTGGCGATCTTCCGCAACGGCGTCGACGCTGCAGCCGCGGCAGGGTGACGCAGGCGTCCTGGCGCCAGCTGACCTGGATTCAAGGCAGTAGGGGGCCTAGGGGCTTGTGGGGAATAGGGGTTGAAGCGGCCGGCGCCCCTGCTGGCCGTTGGTCCAGGCACTCCGGCTCTTACCGCTTCCGAGGGTAGGTGTGTCCGGCTGGTCCTCAGGGGTGCGGCCTCAACGCTCCTCTTCGAAACTCCCTCCGAGTGCCAGGTGGAGGTTCACCCGTTGGGCCAGCCTTTCGTTCTGGATCCGAATCAGGCCGATACGGGCGCCAAGCCAGCGGGACTGCATCTGCAACACGCTCAGCAGATCGATCTTGCCCACGTCGTACTGTGCCAAGGCCATTTCATAGGCTTTGAAGTTGTTGTCCACCGCCGAGGCCAGAAAGGCCTCCCGTTGGGCAAAGAGATCCTCGTTGGTCAGTGAAGTCTCGACCTCTTCGAAGGCCGTGAGAATGGTCGTTCCGTAGGCCGCAATCGCCGCCTTCTGGTCGGCATTGGCCACCTCGACCTGCCCCTCGAGTGCACCACCGGTATAGAGAGGTGCAAAAAGGCCCGCAGCGAGGTTGCCAACAAAGGCGTCGAGCGAGTTGTTGCCGCCGACTCCCGCACTCAACGTGAACGACGGCAGCTTGGCCAACCGCGCCTCTTCGCTCAAATAGAAAGTCGACGCCACTCTGCGCTCGGCGGCGACCAGGTCTGGCCGCCTCTCGAGAATGTCTGCCGGTATCCCCACCGGAATTGGCGGCGGCACTGCTATCAGCTCATCGGCGCCATCGACTTCGGCCGCCGGATACCGACCCATCAGGATCTCCAGTGACCGCGCGGCCTGCTGTCGACCACCTTCCACCTGCCGCAGCGCATCCTCCGCCGATGCCAGATCGGCCTGGACAAGATGAACGTCCTGCATCGAGACCTGACCGACCTTCTCCTTGGCCGTCACCAGCGCGACGCTCTCGGTCAGAATGTCCACCGTCTCCTGCGCCAGCTCGGTCTGCATCTTGAGCTCGGTCGCCAGAAACCACCCCTTGGCCACATTCGCGGCCAGCGACTGTCGAGCGAACGCGAAGTCGGCCACGGTTGCTCGAAGATTCTCGTCGGCGGCTGAAGCACCGGCCCGCACCTTGCCCCAGACATCGACCTCCCAACTCACTCCGACCCCGACTCCGTAACCGGATCCCGAGGCGACCGTGTTGCCGCTGGTCTCTGAAATGTCACCACCCAGAGCCACTGTCGGCTTGAGCGCCGATCCGGCCTGCCGCGCCAGCCCGGCAGCCCGATCGACCTGCGCCGATAGGACCCTGAGATTCGGGTTTTGCTCGCTGACAGCCTCTTCAACCAGCGCCACGAGCTCAGGATCACCAAAGCTCTCGATCCAGCCGTCATCGACCTGACCCGTGTCGTCTGCGGGTGCCGTCCACTCGAGTGGAATCTGGGTGGTCTCGGGCAGCGCTTCCTCGACGATTTGGGGAGTTTCGGGGGCAGGGGCTGTCGCGCAGGCAGATAACAACAACGCCAACGCGGACGTCGCAACGGCCGGCACAGAGGCCGGCCGCTTCGATATCGGTGCACCTGGATGTTGTGTGCGACTCATAGGCCTGAGCTCCTAGTCAGCATTTGCCTGTGTTGTGCTGCCGATCGGCTTGGTATACGCCCAGACCAACGCGATCACCCAGGGCACGATACCCATCAGCAGACCGACCCAGGAAAGGACGTTGATCGCATCGCTCTGCGGATGGCCCCGCTCCGCTGCCTTCTTACCAGGGAACTTGGCCATCTCGACGTAGATCCAGATGGCCAGCAGAACGATGATCACGAGAATGATGAACCCGGTCATGGTTGCTAACTCCTCTTCAGATCACCAGGTCGAGTGAGGTCCCGACCCATTGCAGGATCGTCGCGACGATGCCGACGACTCCCGCGTTCTCGGTGTAGATGGTGGCATCGGCGGACAGACCCACTTTGCGCAGCTCCAAGGGGAACTCCTCCGGGATCGACAAGAGAATGGGGTAGATGCGCGTCGTCCTCTGCTCCGATGTCATGGCCAGCTGCCCCGAGGCAAGGTACTGACCTTCCCCGACTGCGGTGCCGATTCTCATCACCTCGGTCTCGAACAGCCTGCCTGGAACAGCCGGAAAGCTGATCTTCGCCGAGTCGCCCACCTTGACGGCCCGCAGCGCCTTCTGCGCGAAGTACCCGACTATGAAGATCTCGTCGGTGTAGACGAAAGTGGCGATCGAGCGCGAGGGTGAAGCCTGCATGCCGGGACGCAACACAAACATGGTTACCAGTCCCAGTCCAGGTGCCTTCACCTCGGTGTTCTCGAGGTCGTACTGGGCCGACTCGAGCTGCGCCAGCACACCGGCGACCCGCGACTGAGTATCACCGACAGAGGAGGTCAACGCCGCATAGGCGGCCTGTTCGTTGGCCCGGTTGGCGTCGAGCTGAGCTGTGAGCTGCTCTTGCTGCGACTGATACTGCTCGACCTCGAAGACCGAGCCCGCTCCTGTGGCGGCCAGAGTCTCCGCCTGATCGAGTCGGAGCGTGGTCAACTCGAGCTGGGCACTCGTGGCTTCGGTCTGCGCCCGGGCGGCGTCGTAACTCTCCTTGAGCTGCGCCACCGACGCTTCCGTGTCCACCAACTGGGCCGTGAGCTGATCCACCCGGTACTGGTAGGGCAAGGGGTCGATCCGGTAGAGGACGGTCCCCGGATCGAGCTCGACGTTGGGCTCGGCCGGAACCTCGATGACCCTGCCACTCACTTGCGGCGCGATCTCGGTGACGAACCCGCTGATGACCGCCTGGGTGCTCGCCGGCGTCAGTCCCTGCAGACCGACCAGAAAGCCCGCCAGGATGATCACCCCCAGGATCAGCACAATCACCTTGCTGACCGTATTCCATGGCAGCAGCTTGAACTTGTGGAAGATCAGATAGACGAAGAGCAGATAGAGAGCCGTGACAATGAGCATGCGAGTCTCCTGTTACCAGTCCTCAGGCTAGCACCGTTAGGCGGCCCGAGAGCCAGGAGGCCTCGAAGTAATCCACATTCGGGGCCAGTAAGCTCGCGATTAGCAGGATGAAGGACCCTATTCTCATGCTCATGATTTCTCCTAATGCTGCTCTCCTCCTATTGCTCATTTCTAGTCCTTGTCACTCTTGTACCAGGGCTTCGTCGGCCGCCAGTCCACGTCCTGCAGGTTGTAATTCTCCATATGCTCGTCGAGCATGTCGTTCTGCGCGTTGAAGGCCTCTCCCCACTCACCGCTCTTGATGAAGTCGCTCATCGGGTCCGGCACGCCGGGCTGCGGCGGTGGCTGCTGCGCCGTGCCCGGCACCGACCAGGCGTCGGGAGTGACCACGGCCATGCGCTCCTTGATCTCGTCCTTGGTGATGTTCCAGACCATCAGGTCCGCCCCGATCGACAACGGGCCGTCGTAGGTCTCTCGGATGCCGTCGTAGTAGAGGTTGTACCGCCAGGTGCCCTTGTCGAGCTGGGCGTGGTACGCGATGGCGTGCCGGGGCTGGATCGTTGACATGATCTTGCCGAACGCCGGCCCCGAGGTGTGGAACTCGCAGCAGGCCCGCCAGGCGAGCTGCGCCGGCTGGTTGCCGAAGGTCGCAAAAATCGACGGCGGGTTGAAGGCCTCGTGAATCACCACGTCCGCGTCCTGCGCGTACTTGATGAACCAGGTGTTCGGTGAGGTGTCACCCCCGAACACGACCTTCAACCCCGCATACTCCAGAATGAAGCTCACCGGGCCATCACCAGTGTGAATCGCCGGGATGGACCGGACGGTCACGCCATTATCCTGATAGATGACCTCGTTGATCCCCTTGTAGTCGAACTCGTGCACGGTGATCTGGCCCGGGATCGGCGTGATCTTGTACTCGCGCGTGCGCCTGTCCCAGTTGTTGGCCTTCAGGAAGTGATCGATGGCGTATGCCGTGCCCATTTCCTCCGTCATTCCGCTGGGTCCCCAGATCTCGAGCGGCACCGGGCGACCGGCCGTCCAACCCCCCGCCCACAAGGAATCTAGGTCACCCCAGTGGTCCGTGTGCAGGTGGCTGAGAAAGATCTTGGTCAGGTACTCGTAAGGGATCATCAGCGAGGCGATGTTGCGCATCGATCCCGAGCCGATGTCGAAGATGAACTTGTCACCGTTGCCGAGCTCCATCAGGAAGCAGGCCGACGCCTGCGAGAGTCGCTGGTCCGGCATGCCGGTGCCGCAGGCAATCACCCGAATCTCGCCCTCGGCGAGCTCCTCGGTACCGGGGTAGTAGACAAAGCGGTCCGGGGCGGTACCGGTGGGGCTGGTGACCGTGCCACCGGCAGCTTCCGCAGTGCCGGACTCCTGTATACCGACCCCAACAAGGTACCCGACGGCGATGGCGATGGCCGTGACGGCCAGCAGCCCCAGCGTGCCTCTTCGATTCTTGCTCATCTCTCCTCCTTGAACCCATGTTCGGCTTGTTCCCCAATCTAGCCTACATGTCTGGGAGCGCACCGGCTATCGAGAGCAGTCGAAAACATTGCTGAATCGGTCATTGGAGACCACGACCAGGTCGGGCCGACCCACAGGCCGACCCGACTCCACATTGCTCTAACCGATCCACAGCGCAGCGGTGGTTACTTCAGACCGTGCTCTTTCTTGTAATCATCGAGCCAAGTCTTGTTGACTTCGGTCATGTCCAGACGCTGGTTCATGAGCTCGGGCCAGATGATCTCCGGCTTGCGCGTCGGGTCGGGCTGGAGACCCGGCTCGGTACCCGGCACATCCCAGGCCTCGTCGGTCGAGACCGCCATGCGCTCCTGGACTCCGTCACGCGTCAGATTCCAGACCATCATGTCCGTGGCCATCGACAGCGGCCCGTCGTAGGTCTCGCGGATGCCGTCGTAGATGCCGTAGCGCGTCCCCTCTTCATCGAAGAAGTGGTAGGCAATGGCGTGCTGCGGCTGGATCATGCTCATCACCTTGCCGAAGGCCTGGGCCGAGGTGTGGATGTCGGTGTTCATCATGATCGTCCGTGTGGGCGGCTGGTTGTAGTACTTGCGCAGCTGCTCCGCGGTCAGCATCGCCTCGTGAATAACGATGTCGGCGTCCTTGGCGTACTTGATGAACCAGGTGTTGGGGAAGGTGTCGCCACCGAAGACGACCTTGTAGCCGTTCCACTCGATAGAGAAGCTCACCGGCCCGTCGCCAGCGTGGATCGCCGGCCAGGAGCGGATCGTGACACCGTTTTCCTCATAAACGATCTGATTCTCGCCCTTGTAGTCGAACTCGTGAGCGACGATGTTGCCGGGGATCGGATTGACTTTGACCGCGCGGGTCATGCGGTCCCAGTTATAGGCCTTGAGGAAGTGGTCCACGAAGTAAGCGGTGCCCATGTCCTCGCGGGAGCCGCTGGGTCCCCAGACCTCCAGCGGCGTCGTGCGACCGCCGGTCCAGCCGCCGGCCCACAGGGCAGCGAGGTCGCCGACGTGGTCGGTGTGCAGG
>CALILB010000044.1 GCA_938016625.1 uncultured bacterium
GTGAAGATCAACGAGGTGGAGATCACCGACATCCCGGTGGGTGTCATCTGCGATCAGTTCTACGAGTATCTGCAGTTGATGGAGGAGCTCAATCTGGATGTCGCCGCCGACTACATCTACGAGGCCGCACAACTGATCCACCTGAAATCGAAGATGCTGTTGCCCCGACCGGCCACCGCAGACGGCGAAGAGGGGGAGGATCCGAGACAAGAGCTGGTGGAGCGTCTGCTCGAATACCAGCGGATCAAAGAGGCCGCACAGTCGTTGGCCGAGATTCACAGTGTCAGACGCGGTATCTGGAGCCGCCCGTCCCATCCGTTGGAACTCGAGGACGACGAACCGATGATCGACCTGGGGGATGTTTCCCTCCACGATCTTCTCGGCTGTTTGAAGACGGTGCTCGTGCGGTACGAGCACGAGCACCCCGACCCGCTCCACGTGCCTCGAGAGACATTTACCGTTCGTGACCAGTTCCAGCGTCTGTTGGAGGTCATCAGCCCGGATCGTCCCTACGATCTGCTGAGCGATCTTCGCCAGCGCAGCTGTCGCGCCGAGATAGTCGCCGCGTTTCTGGCCGTCCTGGAACTGGCGCATCTCAGCCTCGTGCGCTTCCATCAGACGGCAGGTGGGGAGATCTTGATCTACCGCACGGCCCGCGAGCTCCAGGTGCACGAGCTGGAGGCGATTGAAGGATGACCGACAGTGGGGAAATGAGAGCAGCTCTCGAGGCCGTGCTCTTTGTCGCCGCGGAGCCGATTCCGCGCAGCAAGCTGCTGGAGATCTTCGACGAGGGCGAGCGGCAGGCGGCGGGTGAGGCCCTCGACGAGGTGATCACCCGGTACGCCGCAGATGCGGCCAAGGGCATCGTCGTCGAGGAGGTGGCCGGGGGGATTCGCCTGGTCACCCGTCCCGAGCTCCACGGCTATCTGCGGAAGTTCTTCGAGGTCACCGGCAGGACCAAGCTCTCGATGGCCGCGCTCGAGACTCTGGCCATCGTCGCCTATCGGCAACCGGTGACCGGACCCGAGGTCCAGGAGTATCGGGGCGTCAACTCATCTGGGGTGCTCAAGACCCTGCTCGAGCGTCGTCTCCTCAAGATTGCCGGCCGCAAACAGGTGGTGGGGAAGCCCTTTCTGTATCGAACGACACGCGAGTTTCTCATGCACTTTGGCCTCGAGAGTCTCGAAGACCTGCCACCTCTGGAAGAGATCGAGGACGTGTTTGGCACCGTCCCGCAGACCCCGCTCGAGCTCGAGAGCCCATGAGCGACGAGCGGTTGCAGAAGATCCTGTCTCGCTGCGGTGTCGCTTCCCGTCGCCATGCCGAGGACCTGATTCGCGAGGGAAGGGTGACGGTGGACGGCAAGGTGGCAACGGTGGGTGAAAAGGCCGATCCCTCGAGACAGGCGATCAAGGTCGACGGCAAGCGGATACAGCTGCCGACTCATCAACGTTACATCCTGCTCAACAAGCCGGCCGGTTACATGTCGACGCGGTCCGACCCCGAAGGACGGACCACGGTGTTCGACCTTCTGCCCGTCGGATGGCGCAAAGGTCTGGTGACGGTGGGCCGACTGGACTTCAACACCGAGGGTCTTCTCATTCTCACCGATGACGGTGATTTCGCGCAGCGGGTGGCACACCCGCGTTACGGCTGCACCAAGACCTACCAGGTCAAGGTCAAGGGACTCCCCACGGAGGAGCAGGTCGATCGTCTACGCAGGGGTGTCGTCGTCGACGGCAGACGGACGGCGCCGGCGAAGATCCAAGCCTCGAAGCTGCCCGGTAGCAGGAAAGACCAGGTCAATTCCTGGTGGACGATAGAGCTCAACGAGGGCCGCACCCGGCAGATCCGTGAGATGTTTTTTCGCATCGGCCATCCGGTGACCCGTCTGCGCCGCACAGCCATCGGGCCGATCTCCGATCGGCGTCTGACTGCAGGGAGCTTTCGAGAATTGCAGGAGGACGAGGTGAAAACACTTGCCGGTGGCGGCCGCGGCACGGCTAGGGGCGGTCGGGGAGCCCGCAAGAGACGCCCGGTCAGGAAAAGATCGTGATCGTTGCGATTGACGGTCCTTCCGGAGTCGGTAAGTCGACGGTTGCCCGTCGTTTGGCGCAGCGTCTCGGTATCCCCTATCTGGAGACGGGAGCGATGTACCGGGTGCTCGCTTTCGAGGTCTTGCGCCAAGGCGTCGATCCGGATGATCCGAAGGCCGTCACCGAGGTCTTCGCCGGACTCGATCTGCGGCTGGAGCCGCATCAAGATGGCCGCCTCGAGGTTCTCCTGAATGGGGAGCCGCTGGGAGATCGAATCCGCGAACCGGAGGTTTCGGAGGCATCGTCGCAGGTGTCGGTTCATCCCGAGGTGCGGCGGAAGATGGTGACCCTCCAGCGCGCCCTGGCGCAGGAAACCGGAGCGGTCCTCGAGGGTCGAGACATCGGCACCAAGGTCTTTCCCGAAACCCCTTTCAAGTTTTTTCTCGAGGCGCCGATGGATGTTCGGGTCGAGCGCAGATTCAACCAGCTGCAAAGAGCCGGTCAGAACTCGGGCTCACGCGAGGAGGTGCTGGAGGAGGTCACGCGCCGGGACTTGCGTGATACCACCCGTGCCGATTCACCGCTGACGATGGATGCCACCTACCACCACATCGAGACCGGCGATCTCGATGTGGACGAAGTAGTAGAAGAGATCGTCCGCCGTATCGGCGAGATCTCCCAACAACACTGAACTGCTGTTTCTAGACCTCGGGGTGGTGGTTGCTTATGAACCTACCCCAGTGCCGAGCACCCAGCTGCTTGATGGTGGCGACGCGCTCCTCGGCCATCCGATCCGCCGCCACGTAGGTCGGAATTCCCTCGGTCTTGGAAATCTCGAAGACCCGCATCAGGTTGAGATAGATCCCACGCGTCATCCGCAAAGCCCGCTCCTGGTTGTAGGCCCCGGCGAGCTCGTTGTAGACGTTGATCAGACCGCCGGCATTGATAACGAAGTCGGGGGCGTAGAGGATGTCCCGTTCGTGGAGGGCTAGGCCGTCACGTTTGGCCTTGTCCAGCTGGTTGTTGGCGGCGCCGGCGACGATGCTGCAGCGCAGCTTGGGTATGCTGTCTTTGTCCAGCACCGCACCCAGAGCGCAGGGTGCCAACACGTCGCAATCCACCTCGACGATTTCGTCGGTGGAGACGATCTCGACGCCGAGCTCGGAGGAGGCCCGGTCGACGGCTTCAGTGTCGATGTCGGCGCCGATCAGCTTGACACCCTCCTCTTTGAGGTATTTGGCGAGATAGTAGCCGACGCTGCCAAGACCCTGGACGGCCACCGAGCGGCCGTCCAGCGACGGTTCGCCGTACTTCCACTTGGCGGCTGCTTTGATGCCCTGCAGCGTGCCGTAGGCGGTGACCGGAGAGGGATCCCCACTGCCACCGTGGGCGGGAGAGACCCCGGTTACCCATCTGGACTCCGTCAGGATGAGCTCCATGTCCTCCATGTCGGTGCCAACATCTTCGGCGGTGATATAGAGACCACCGAGCGATTCGACGTAGCGGCCAAAGGATCGAAACAGGGCTTCGCTCTTGTCCTTCTTGGGGTCGCCGATGATCACCGCTTTGCCACCACCGAGATTCAAACCGGCCGCCGCCGCCTTGTAGGTCATCCCCCTGGACAGACGCAGCGCGTCCTTGATGGCTTCGGCAGAGTTCTTGTAGGGCCACATACGAACCCCGCCCAGGCCCGGGCCCAGAACGGTCGAGTGAACCGCGATGATGGCCTGCAGACCGACATCGGGGTTCGAGCACAAGAGAACTCTCTCGTGGCCCATTTCGGCGAGCTTTTCGAAGGTCTCCATCTCGGCTCCTTTGGTCGCTTCGGATTGCGGGATCTCTGGGAACTAATCCCAGCATTTCGAGCCGAGCCAAGTGCAGACGGCTGCGGGCAGAAAGACCGTTTCGATCTTGCCGGCTCAGTGCTCGAGAGCGCCGGAATTTGGCTGTTTCAGTGACCCGATCGGGGAGGGCAGATCGCTCCGGCTCGCGGGTCGTCGATCAACCCTGATTTTACTCGATTGGCGCCGATGGCGGCAACCAACAGGGCCACTGCTGCCCGGCCCTGCGGGCAAGCCGATCCGGACCCTGCCAGCGGCTTTCCGACCGCGCGACCAGGGACGAAGCAGGCTAAAATCGCCTGGAAATGAACTCCCGTGAGCGAGCGGAGCTGCTAAAGGGTTGGGCCCTCGAAGAGGGATTCGATCGCGCCGGCGTGGCCCGGCTGGAGCGTTCGGCCACCGGGGAGGCTTATCTTAGCTGGCTCGAGCGCGGGGAACATGCCGATATGGCATATCTGACCCGACGGGCCGAGTTGCGTCTCGATCCCAGGCAGATGCTCGACGGCGGCGCCAGGACGGCCCTGTGTGTGGCCCTCCAGTACCACCCGTTGGTGGGAGACATCGCTCCCGAGGGGGATCTGTGGCCCTGGGTGGCCCGCTACGCCCGCGGACTCGACTACCACGACCATTTCCTCCGCCGTCTGCAGCGACTGACAGAGAGGATCACCGAGGCATTCCCCGGCTCCCGTAGCCGCCCCTATGTAGACACCGGTCCGGTTTTGGAGCGTGAGCTGGGTGTCCGTGCGGGTCTTGGCGCGGTGGGCAAGAACACGAATCTGCTCGATGGCGAGACCGGTTCCTGGTTCTTTCTGGGTGAGCTGTTTCTCGATTTGGAGCTGGAGCCGGACCGACCGGCGGCCGATCTCTGTGGCTCGTGTGTCGCCTGTCTGGAGGCCTGCCCTACAGGTGCTCTACCGGAGCCCTATCGGCTCGACAGCAATCGTTGTATCAGCTACTGGACGATCGAGTATCGAGGTGTGATCCCGGCCGAGGTGCGACCGACTCTCGGCAGCTGGGTCTTTGGCTGTGACATCTGCCAGGAGGTTTGCCCGGTCAACACCGAGCCCGAGGCCCGGGACCACCCGGAATTGCGTCTGGCGGAGGGTCGGTCCCAGCTCGATCTTGCCGGGCTGCTGAACCTCGGCCGGGAGGGCTATGTCGAGAGCTTTCGCGGTAGTCCCATGAAACGGGCCAAGCAGGAAGGGCTGCAGCGAAACGGCGCGGTTGCCATGGGCAATTCGCGGGATCGTAGGTATGTACCGGCCCTGGAAGCAGCCCTCGAAAATGGCTCGGATCTCGTCCGCAAGCACGCGGCCTGGGCGCTGGGACGGATCGGAGGCAGTGCGGCCGAGGAGGTCTTGCGGCGG
>CALILB010000045.1 GCA_938016625.1 uncultured bacterium
ATCACCAGGTACACACGACGCCCCCTCCATCTGTTCGGGCTCATCGGTCTCGGGGCGCTGGCTGTCGGTTTTGGCATCAACCTCTACCTCGCAATTCTGTGGTTCAACGGGGAGTCGCTGTCGAATCGGCCGCTGCTGCTGCTGGGTGTGCTGCTGATGCTCCTCGGGATACAGGTCGTCACCACGGGCTTGATCGGGGAGATGATCACGCTCAAGAACTTCCGCGGCTCCGACAGCTATTCGGTCAAGGAACGGGTGCTCTAACCTGAACATTCTCTTCCTCACGCAAACCTATCCTCGGCATCCTGACGACACCTCCGGACCCTTTATTCGGGATCTGGCGCGGGGTCTGGTGGAGGCCGGCGACTCGGTGACGGTGCTGACTCCCCATGCACCCGGCGTGCGGGAGCGGTGGCAGGAGGAGGGGGTCCAGGCGATCAGCTTTCGCTATGCACCCGAGAGCTACGAAGTGTTGGGCTACAGCCGGAGCCTGAGTGCCGACGAGACCATCCGGGTCGGAGCCGGTCTGGTGACACCGCTCTATGTGGCCGCGGCCCGGCGGGCGTTGAAGCAGCTTTTGTCGGAAGACAGCTTCGACCTGCTCCACGCTCACTGGGTGGTGCCCAACGGACTGGTCTCGGTGCCGGTGGCACGCCGGGTGCCCCTGGCCATCGGTCTGCATGGCAGTGATGTCTTTCTTGCCGAGCGTCCCCTGGTTCGCCAGCTCGTCGGTCGGGCCCTCGGGCGCTCACGGCTGGTGACCGGTTGCTCTCCCGAGCTGGTCGACCGGGTCTGTGCTCTGGGCTTCGAGCGCGAGCGGGCTCGGGTCATCCCCTATGGTGTAGATACGGTGAAGTTCTCGCCGGGAGATGATCGAGAGACATCCTGGCGCGAGAAATTGGGGATTCCCGCCGCGGCGGTGGTCGGTTTGTCGGTCGGACGTATGGTCACCAAGAAGGGCTACCATGTGCTGATGGAGACCCTGGCCGAGGTGATGGCTCTCGACCCGAATCTCCATCTGGTGCTGGCCGGCGGTGGCGATCTCCTCGAGGAGCTCGAGACCGCTGCACGGCCGTGGCGTGATCGGGTCCACTTCCCGGGGGCGGTGCTCCGGGACGCGTTGCCCGATCTCTACCGCGCCGCCGATTTCTTTCTGTTGCCGGCGGTTCACGATGCCAAGGGCAATGTGGACGGTCTCCCCAACGTCATTCTCGAGGCCATGGCAACCGGTCTTCCGGTGGTGGCCTCGAGGATCTCGGGGATTCCACTGGCTATTACCGACGGTGTCGAGGGTCTGCTGGTGGAAGAAAAAGACTCGATCCAACTGCTGGAGGCCCTCTCGCAAGTGGTGGGCAACCGGGATGGGCGGTTGCAGATGGGTCGTGCCGCCAGAGATCGGGCGGAGAGCGAGCTCACATGGACAGCGGTAGCCGGCAAGTACCGCAAGGCCTACGATGAGGCTCTGGCCGAGCCGCGGGTCGAGAAGTCTTAGTGGGAGGAGGTCTCATGGCTGCGATTGGACCGACTTGGGCGCGTCGTCTCGTCTGCTCGGCGACCGGTGTCACCGCCGATATAGATCATCCGACTTTTCTTTCTCCGGCGAGTGCTCCGTGGCTCGTGGAGTACGAGCTGGATGCCGCCCGCGGAACGGCCTGGAAGGAGTCTCTCGCCGAGCGACCCTGGACCCTGTGGCGCTACCGCGAGCTCCTCCCGGTCATCGACTTCGAGTCACGGGTCGATCTTGGCGAAGGGGGAACACCGATCATCCCTCTGCACCGGTTGCGACCCGAAGGGGTCGAGGTCTGGCTCAAGGAGGAGGGGGGGAACCCCACCGGCTCGTTCAAGGCGCGGGGACTGTCGTTGGCCGTCAACAGGGCCAGAGAGCTGGGAGGGGCCGGTGTCCAGCTCCCCAGCGCCGGGAATGCCGCCATCGCGCTGGCGGCCTATGCCGCCGCGGCCGGGCTCCCGGCCCGGGTGGCGGTACCCGACGACACGCCGGCCGAGGTCGTGCGACGCTGCCGGCTGCACGGCGCCGAGGTGTTTACCGGCGGCAAGACACTGGTGGAATCGGCGGCGCGCCTGGCCGAGTTGGGTGGCGGGTATTGGAATCTGTCGACGCTCAAAGAGCCCTATCGGGTCGAAGGCAAAAAGACCATGGGTCTGGAGCTGGCGGAACAGTTCGACTGGCAGCTGCCCAACTGGATCATCTATCCGACCGGTGGCGGCACCGGCATCGTGGGGATGCACAAGGCCTTTGCCGAGCTCGAAGCGCTGGGTTTGGTGAGTGGTCCGCGGCCGCGATTTGCCGTGGTGCAGATGAGCGGCTGTGCGCCGATCGTCAAGGCCTTCGAGGCCGGTGCCGAGAAGGCCGAGCCCTGGGAGAATCCGGAGACCAATGTCTGGGGCCTGAGGGTTCCCCAGGCCATCGGCGATTTCCTCATCCTCAAGGCTTTGAAGGAAACCGGGGGTGCGGCCGTGGCTGTCTCCGAGCAGGAGGTCGGGGAGCTGCAGGCCCGCGCCGGTCGGGAGGAGGGGCTGTTGGTGGGGCCGGAGGGTGCCGCCGCCCTCGCCGCGCTTTACTGGCTGGCCGCGGACGGCAAGATCGAGGCGGGCCAGCGGGTTGTTGTCTTTCAGACCGGTCATCCGGCCAACTATGGATGATCTATCACATCGTCTGCGCACATTTGTCGAGCGGTTGGTAGCCGAGGAGCAGGTCTCTGCTGTCGCGGTGCTGGTCGGTAGTGCGGATCGGGTCGAAGGGGAGGCCTATGCGGGGAGAGTGAGATCGACCGCCCCAGCGGCGCCCGATCGGCGGACGCTT
>CALILB010000046.1 GCA_938016625.1 uncultured bacterium
GTTTGCTCCCATCGACGTCACCGCGGTGGCGGCACCCACCGACGAGCGGATCCGCGATCTCATCGAGAAATCAGCCAAGGATCTAGGGCTGACCTCTCTGCGCATGCCCAGCGGCGCCGGGCACGATGCTCAGGATCTGGCGCGGATCGCACCCATCGGGATGATCTTTGTCCCCAGCGTTGGCGGCATCAGCCACTCCCCCGACGAGTACACCCGACCCGAGGACATGGCCAACGGGGCCAACGTGCTGCTGCAGACCATTCTGCGCCTCGATCGGACCAACCTGGATTAGATGCTCGTCAGGGTCGACTCGACCTGCCGGCGCGGCGGTGTAGAATAGGGCGCCCTTTCCGCAGGGATCGACCGAGTGCCGCGCTTCCGGCCGGCTGCTCGAGGAGCGCGTCGGATGATAGGTAAGACCCTTTCTCATTTCGAGATTCGCGAAAAGCTGGGTGCTGGTGGGATGGGCGAGGTCTTTCTCGCCGAGGACACCAACCTCAAGCGCAAGGTGGCCGTCAAGCTGCTGTCGAGCGAGTTGGCCACCGACCCCAAGGCACGTCAGCTTATCTTCCGCGAGGCGCGAGCGGCTTCACAGCTGAGCCACCCCAACATCGCCACCGTCTACGAAGTGGACGAGGTCGAGGGCACTCCCTTTATCGCCATGGAGTTCATCGGTGGTGAGAGCCTCAAGGGTCTCCTGGATCGCGGCTCCCTCACATCGTCGACGCTGCCCGGCATCGTCCGGCAGGTCGCCGAGGGTCTTAGAGAGGCCCACGCGGCCGGCATCCTCCACCGCGACATCAAACCGGGCAACATCATGGTCGACGAGCGCGGAACGGTGAAGATTCTCGACTTTGGGCTGGCGTCCCTTACCGCGCCGGAGAGGACGGCGGGCGAGTCGGAAGATCAATACCTGTCGCGGACCGCCACCAAGTGGACCACCGGTGGCACCGTGCCCTACATGTCGCCCGAGCAGCTGGGTGGCGCCGCCACGGACGCTCGCACCGACATCTTTTCTTTTGGCGTCCTGCTCTACGAATGTCTGACCGGTCGCATGCCGTTCCAGGGCCAGACCTCGGTCGACGTCATGCACGCGGTGCTGCGGCAGACACCGACTCCCGTCCGCGGTCTGGTACCGGACATCTCGCCAGGCTGGGAGCGGCTGGTGGAGAGGTGTTTGGCCAAGTCACCCGAACAGCGGCCGGGCACCATGGCCGAGGTGCTGGAGGTTCTGAAACAACCGGCAACGGCGACATCGGAGCAGGAGAAATCCCTGGCCGTTCTCTACTTCGAGAATCTGAGCCGCGACGATGAGGACGAGTACTTCCGCGATGGCATCACCGAGGACATCATCACCGAGCTCTCCAAGATCGAGGAGATCAAGGTCTTCTCCCGCTCGGCGGTGTTTGCATTTCGTGATCAGCACGTGACCGCCCCAGAGGTTGGGCAGCAGCTCGACGCGTCGCACGTGCTCGAGGGGAGCCTGCGCCGTGCCGGCAGCCGGGTGCGGATCACCGGCCGCCTGGTGGAGACGCGGACCGGCCACACGGTGTGGGCCGAGCGCTACGACCGCGAGCTGGAGGACATCTTCGCCATCCAGGACGAGCTGGCGCAGGCCATCGCCAAGGCGATGGAGGTGATGCTCACCGATCAGGAGAAGGAAGCGATCGAAAAGCCGCAGACCGCCGACATCCAGGCCTACGACTTCTATCTCCGTGGTCGGCAGTACTTTCACCGCTTCCGGCGTCAGGGTTTCGATTTCGCCCGTCAGATGTTCGCTCGCGCCACCGTCATCGACCCCGAATACGCAAGGGCTTACGCTGGGGTGGCCTACTGCTGTTCCTTCATGTACATGTACTACGAATCGACCGAGGCCAACTTGAAGGAGGCCGAGGCGGCGAGCCGCAAGGCTCTGGAGCTCGATCCCGATCTGGCGGAGGCGCACGTGTCTCGCGGGCTGGCCGCGTCGCTGAGCCAACGGTTCGACGAAGCTGTTAAGGAGTTCGAGACCGCGATCGAGCTCGATCCCAATCTGTTCGAGGCCTTCTACTTCTATGCCCGGGCGCGATTTGCCCAGGGGAACATGGAAGAGGCCGGCAGGCTCTTTCAGGAGGCGGCGCGGGTCAACCCCGACGACTACCAGGCACCCTTTCTCTACGCCCAGGTGCTACAGGGTCTGGACCGTCAGAACGAGGCCACCGCCGCCTACCGGGAGGCCCTCGAGGTTATCCACAAGCATGTCGAGCTCCATCCCGACGACCCCCGGGCTCTCTATCTGGGCAGCTCGGCGCATTCCCAGACCGGGAACCGAGAGCACGCCCTCGAATGGGCGGGTCGAGCGCTGGCCATCGACCCCGAGGACCCGTCGGTCCTCTATAACGTCGCCTGCAACTACGCACGGCTGGGGGAGGTGGAGAAGTCCCTCGACTGCTTGGAGAAATCGGTTACTACCGGTATGGGCCAGAAGGAGTGGATCGAGAACGATCCCGCCCTCGATCCGCTGCGCGATCACCCTCGCTACAAGACCCTCATCGACAGCCTTTGATCTCATCGAGGCGGCCGGCCTCTGTGCCGGCCGGGATAGGCAGGGCCAGAATCTGTCGAAGCGGCCGGCCTCGGTGCCGGCCGGGGTGGTCTGGCCACGGAACGTGGCAAAATCCGATCCATGGACACCATCTACTGCTTCGAGCGGGAGGCCTACCGCCGCGAGCTCGAAGTCGAAGTGCTGGAGGTCGGCTTGGAGAAGGGGAGACCTTTCGTTCTCCTTGACGACACCATCCTCTATCCCGATGGTGGCGGCCAGCCCTCGGATCGGGGGCGACTGGGCAAGGTCGAGGTAGCCGAGGTCCTGAAGAAAGAAGGCAAACTCCGCCACTTTCTGGCCTCGCCGGTCGGAGTTGGCCCGGCCACCCTCGAGCTCGACTGGGAGCGCCGCCACGACCACATGCAGCAGCACACCGCCCAACATCTGCTCTCCGCGATCTCGCTCGCTCGCTTTGGCTGGAACACCCGCTCCTTCCACATCGGTCCCGAAAGCAGCGACATCGAGCTCGATATCGAGCCGCCGCCGGTGCGAGACCTGGAGGCACTGGAAGCGGAGGTGACCGTGGCGATCGTCGCGGCCCGCTCCATCACTTGCCGCCGCGTCACCCGTGAGGAGTACGAGCAGCTCGACGTCCGCAGCCGGGGACTACCCGACGGGCACACCGGTGACATTCGGCTGGTCGAAATCGAGGGTGTCGACCTCAATACCTGCGGTGGGACCCATCTGGCGTCAACCTCTGAGGTCGAGGCGGTCAAGATTCTGCGAGCCGAGCCGCTACGCGGTGGCTGCCGGCTCTACTGGGTGGCGGGAAAGCGGGTGCGGCGCCGTCTGGGCCGGCACGAGGCCCGCAACGCCGAGCTGCGCAACCTCTTCGACACCGGCGACGACGAGCTGGTGTCGGCGGCGGCCCTCAAGCTCGAGCAGCTCGGTCTCGCCCGTCGCCGAGTACGTGAGCTCGAATCAGAAGTGGCAGGAGCGGTCGTCGAGGGTTTGCTGGCCCGCGGCGAGCCGGTGGTGGAAGCGCACTTC
>CALILB010000047.1 GCA_938016625.1 uncultured bacterium
GCGGCGTTCAATCGCTGCTTGAGCCCCTGGCCGTTGTGGTTCACATGACCAAAGAAGTCATGATCGCGCATGTTCTGACTGTGCTCCCTCGCCACCTGGCTGATGGCCTCCTGGATGGTCAAGGCCGACAGATCCTGATTCCTACGGACGATATTGGTCGCCTGAAAGATCGCGGCCTCGATCTCGGCGGTGCTCACCGAGCTGATCGCCGTCGGACTTAGCGAGCCGCCCTCACAGGCCCCCAAAAGAAGCAAAGCACCGACCAGGGTGGCGGCACACAGATAGCGACTGCTGAGCTTGTTTCTATTCATCTCCCGACTCCCGAGCTCGACGGCCGAAGGTGGCGTCGATTGCGGGGCCAATCCTAGGCGGTGGAGGCCCTGGTTGCAATGACTCCCTTCATTGCCTGTGTAGGATTTACCCCAGATCCAACTCGAGGCAGCCGGGATGGGGGGTTCAGGCTGTATTGGCGACCACCGGTTCTTCGGGCGGGTGAGCCCTGGCCAGCTTGAGACAGCGATTCCGAAAGCGGGAGAGCCGGCGGAGATAGGTCCGACCGCCGTGCCGGTGGAGGTCGTTGTGACCCGCCCTGGGGATGGGCAGGAACTCCTTGGGCTCGCTGGCCGCCTCGTAGAGGCGTTCTCCCAGCTCGAAGGGCACGGTTTCGTCCGACCGACCATGAATAAAGAGCTTGGGGAGGGTGAGCTTTGAAACCTTCTCGATACTGACAAACTGGTGGCGAGCCGCCAGGTGGATCGGAAAATGAGGATAAAAGGCCTTGGCCGCGTCTCGGATATGGGTAAAGCTGGCCTGCACAACGAGTCCGGCCAGCGGCCGATCGAGCGCGCAGTCCACCGCCACCGCACCCCCCAACGAGTGCCCGAAGAGGATCACCGATGCGGCCGGTTGGGCCAACGGCCCGACAAGATGGTCGTACGCCGCTCGTACGTCGAGATAGAGCCCCTCCTCCGAGGGCTCGCCGGCGCTCCGCCCATAGCCGCGATAATCGAAAGCGAAGACGTGCACTCGCAGCCGCCGCAGGTGGGTCAGCACCCCTATCCGCTGGGCGATGCTGCCGGTGTTGCCGTGACAGTAGAGGATGACCCCGCGAGCCCTGGGGTGGGGAATCCACCAACCGTGCAGCTCGACACCGTCGGCCGCGTGCAGCCAGACGTCTTCGGCCGGCAGGCCAAACGAGGTCGGATCCCAGACCCCGTCCGGATAGCGTTCCGGCAGGAATATCTTCGATCGCTGAAAGCGGTCCCGGAAGATGCCAAGAGCTCGTACACCCCCCACCGCCGCCACCAGCGTGGGGAGTGTGATGCTCCAGAACCGACCCGAACCCAAACGCCTCGCCATCACCACTAGTCTACAATCGGATAAGATCGTCGGGCCATGAACAACTCCGCTCCGCAGTGTTCACTTTCGGTCTTGGTGACGGCTGTCATCGTCATCGGGCTCTTGATCGCTTCTTCCCTCTCCAGTCAGGAGGACAGCCAGGCGACACCCCAGCTGACGGTGGAGAAGATCAGCGTCGAGCCGGTCAACCCGGGACCCGACACTCTCTGCAAGCTGCGCGTGACCTTGAAGAATGCGGGCAAGGAGATCGCTTCCCAACTCGACTTCCGCGTGAGCATCAACGGAGAGGAGCTGGCCGTCTATCGCAACCAGCTGTTCATGTTCCCCGTCGAGCCCGAGCAGACGGCCGAGATCAAGCTCTACAATTTCTGGAGCACCGAAACATCCCGGTCGATGCCAAAGGACGGCAAGCTGAACATCGAAGTCTCCCTGATCGGTGCTCAGTGGATGAAGATCGAAACCGAAGAGGAGGTCGAAGTCTGGAAGCCTCTGGGCCCGGTCGACCACCTCCCGGTGGCCGCCAATCTCACCCTCGAGATGGGCAAGTCGTAGGGCCGAGCCCCGCTACCCGTCCTAGCAGGCTAGCCCTGCGACGACCAAGCCAGAACTTCGAGCGACACCGAGCGGCGACCCAGCGTGTCGATCGCCAGAAAGTGAAAGTTCGGGCGTATCAGAATCTCGCATTCGTCGGGAACCCGGCCCTCCGCATCTTCGGTAACCGGGAGCTCGATCTCGTGGATCCCGAATCCCGAGGCACTGATCTCGGTCTCGCCACAGCTGTTGACAACTTTGAGGGTCGGCTGCTCCGCCCCTTCCTCCAACATGAGCTCCTCCGATTCCGACAGCGGACCCGGAATATTGAAGACCATCAAGGCCGTCCCCGCGCTCGTGATCTCCGACACTCGAATCGTTCCCTCGCCGACCAGCCAGCGCCGGGCCAGAATCTGCCGATCCATACCCCCCTCGATCGCCATCCACGAAGGTGAGAAGTAGAACCTCGGTGTCTCCTCCGCCTTGTCCACTACCGTGATCTTCCCCGCCTGATACTCGTAGAGGTCTACCTCCTCGCCGCTCACTTCGAGTGGCCAGCGGCGGCCGCTGGTGTCGTATAGGCCCACACTGAGGAGATAGCTCCCGGGCTTGAGCGGCGGCGAAAGAGACGACTGAAAGAGAGTGATCTCGTACTTGGCTTTCCGTCCGGGCTGCCAATCGAAGCGCAGCGGGTGATTGAAGGTCCTGATGACACTTCCGGGCTCGTCCAGGAGGTGAACAAAGACCAGCGGCTCGCCCTCCACCTCGCCCAGAGGCGCCTTGACCTCCCAGTGAACGCTCAGCTTGATGAAATCCGGGAAACCCAGCGTGATCTCGGTCGGCTCGATCCCAAGACTCGCCACCGGTGGTTCCGCGTCACCGCATCCAAGGCAGAGGACGAGCAGAGCGGCCCCGGCCAACCCGGTCCAGTATTTTGGTGCCATGGCATCAACCTCCACAGCAATTCCTGTTTGTCGCCGTGTAACTTCGCCGATCCGGTCCAAGAAAGCTTACCCGTACATTCTATTGACCTGACGGGGCTTTTAGCAACGAGGGAGCCATTCCCTTGCTAAACTCCCGTGGTTACTTCACTTGGCGCAAGGTTGGTCCACGAAGTCATGGCTCTGACTCCCGATATCGTTCTGCT
>CALILB010000048.1 GCA_938016625.1 uncultured bacterium
CACCAAGGTCGAGACCACGCCCAGGAGGCCTCCATAGAGCAGGCTGGCACGGATGAACGAAGCGGTCGAGAAGGGCAGCTCGGGATTGAGAAAAAAGAGCACCGCGGCGATCTGGGTGCCGGCCAGGAGCCCGGGAAGAAAGTTGAGCGCGATCAGCGACCGGTCGCGGTTGCGATCCGGGTTGGAGGTAGACGGAGGTGTGACAGAGGACAAAGGCCTACAAGATTCCGTAGCGGATAGGCGTGGACGAGGGCCTCGACGGCCTGGGATACTAACAGAGAGGTGACCGTGAGTCGGGAAACCAGGAGCGCAGACGATTGAGCTACAAGCTGTTGCGCGCACTCCTGTTCCGGTTGGACCCGGAGACAGCCCACAACCTGGCTCTCCGGTCGCTCGGTCTGATGCAGGGCATCCCTTCTGCCTGCCGGTCCGTGGGGCAGCGGTTGACGGTCACCGATCGGCGTCTGCGACAGGAGATCTGGGATCTCGAGTTTGGCAATCCGATCGGCATGGCCGCCGGCTTCGACAAGAACGGAAACGTCGCGAAGGCTGTCGCCGCGCTGGGCTTCGGGTTTGTCGAAGTGGGGACCGTTACCCCCAGACCCCAGCCCGGCAACCCCCGCCCCCGAATCTTCCGCTTCCCCGCCGAAGAGACGCTGCAGAACGCTCTGGGATTCAACAACCGGGGCATGGCGGCGATGAAGAAAGGGCTTGCGGGCCAACGAGGCG
The DNA here is from genome assembly GCA_938016625.1 of uncultured bacterium. Lineage (GTDB taxonomy): Bacteria > Acidobacteriota > Thermoanaerobaculia > Multivoradales > JAHEKO01 > M0029. The sequence continues at coordinate 730 of CALILB010000048.1, forward strand.
CCGGGGTGCCGCTGGGAATCAACATCGGCAAGAACAAAGACACACCGGTGGAACGCGCGGAAGAGGACTATGCGGTGCTCTTTCGAGAGTTATCCGAATGCTGCGACTATTTCGTGGTCAACATCTCGTCCCCCAACACCCCCGGTTTGCGTTCACTACAGGAGGCGAGGATCGTTCAGAGCCTGGTTCGCCAGGGCCGGGAGATCACACCGAGACCGATCCTGGTGAAACTGGCTCCGGACCTCGAGGAGAGCGTCGCGGTGGAGCTCGGCCAGGCCGCGGTCGACGCCGGTGCCGCGGGTATCGTTCTCACCAACACCACCACCGACTACAGCCTGGTCGCCGGCGCCGACAGGGTTGGTGGTCTGAGTGGCCGGGTGCTGAAGCAGAGGAGCTTTGAGCTCCTCGAGTGTCTTGCCGCCGAGCTGTTTGGGCGTTGTCTGTTGGTCAGTGTCGGTGGTGTCGACTCGGCCAAAGAGGCCTATCGGCGGCTGCGGGCCGGGGCCTCGCTGTTACAAATCTACACAGCCCTCATCTTCCAAGGACCATCGCTGGTGCGGGAGATCAACCGTGGTCTCGGTGAGCTTATGGCCCGGGATGGCGTCGAGAGCCTCGAGGAAGTCATCGGCGCTGACCGCTGATTCTCGGGGGCTAGTCCATTTGAGGGCAGACATCTTGTCCTCTCTGGCGATCACGCTCCACCTGGCCCCCGGGTTGCGTCAAGAAACCGGATCGCCGCTCCACCCGAGAGGCTCAGGGTGGTGACAAACAGGGCTTTTCGCTCCCCCAGGCGCTCGTTTCGATAGGACTGGCCCCCGTCGTCGGCATCGGTCATAATCCTGCGGCCAACAATGAGTCACCCACCTTCCCGCTCGCTCGACCATGTCGCCGTCGCCCTCGACACCCCGGATCGAGAGTCCTTCGACCAATGGTGCGCGCTGTTCGGGCCGCAGGTGGGTGTCCTCAAGGTGGGGCTCGAAGCGTATGTCCGCTGGGGCCCGGATGCCGTCGGCGAGGCGAGGCGATGGGCGCGGCGGGTCTTCCTGGATCTCAAGCTCCACGACATACCGAACACGGTTGGCGGGGCGGTGTCGGCGGCCCGGGATCTGGGGGTCGACTATCTGACGGTGCACGCCGCCGGCGGACCCAGAATGTTGGCGGCGGCTCAGGAGGCGGCGGGAGACGGGCTAGAACTCCTGGTCGTGACCCTATTGACCCACCTCGACTCCGAGTCGCTCGAGGCCCTGGATCTGGAGGGGAGTAGCGCCGATCGCGTCAGCCGCTGGACAGCACTGGCCCGAGCGGCGGGGTGCGCGGGCGTGGTCTGCTCACCCCTCGAGTTGGCACGGCTCAGAGAGGAGAACCCGGCCCCCTTCGTGTTGGTTACCCCGGGCATCCGCGGGCTTGGCAGCATGGGCGATGACGATCAGCGACGTACAGCCAGCCCGGAGACGGCGCTCGGTGCCGGTGCCGACCTGCTGGTCATCGGCAGACCGCTGACCCGAGCCGCGGACCCGGAGGCCGCGCTTCGCACTCTCGCCAAGACGCTGGACGGCGTCGGCTGACGGGAAAATCTACAGAACCAGGAGTGGCGCCGGTCGCTAGGCCGGCAGTGGTCCCGCCCGGGGTTGGAGCTCGACCATAAAAACCGGGCGATCGACTTTGAGGTCGAATTTCCAGTGATAGGTGTAAAAGGGAAACTCCACCGGCACGGTGTAGTTGCAGGTAAGAACAATCCTCGGACCCCGTCGCTGGACCTTCACCCGCTTGGGATCAACCGGCAGCTCCAGCTCTCGCGCTTTGGCCACGATGCGCTTCTTGAGCGCCTCAGGTGAGGCTCGGTAGGCGAACTTCGCTTGCTCCTCCATGTAGCTCGACAGCTCGGAGCTCTTGATCCTGACCGGGACAACTTTCCAAGCGACGAGTACAAAGAGGGCGACCAGACTCATCCAGAGAAAACATCCCAGCCGACCTTCTCCTGTTCGAGTGAGCCTACGAGTCATGGGTACACCTCTTTGCTGCGTCGATAACGGGTTACGAGTCTATCTCACGATACGAAAACTTCGCTCCCAGCGTGTCTGGGAAAAAAACCGCGAAAACACTTGTGAGAGCTGGCTCAGTCTCCCTCGATAGCCCGACTCGGCAGCTGCCTCGCCTTCACCATCGAACGACCAATAGATCATGAACGCCCGGCCCTTTATAAAGCGGGCGGGCACCGGCCCCCAAAACCTCGAGTCGTTCGAATTGTCCCGATTGTCGCCGAGAAAAAAGTAGTGCCCCTCCGGCACC
>CALILB010000049.1 GCA_938016625.1 uncultured bacterium
TCGGCAGGATCCACGATATCGAGGCAGTTTGACCGACGGTAGCTAGATCCGCGCCACGACGATCATCCGCACCGAGCCGTCGAGGACCTCGATCTCCTCGAGATCGAAACGGCCGAGATCGATCTCGAGCCCGTCCTGATAGCGGTCGCCCTCCGGCAACAGCAGGCTGACGGTGGTGGCAAAAGGCAGAATCAGTTTCCCGACCTTGAGTCGGGAGGTGGAGTCGAAGAGGAGATTGCCGTAGCGCACCGAGGGCTGACCGCGAAAGGCCACATACAGATCACGGGTGGCGAGCGAGGGGAAGATCCGGATCAGCTGCCGTACCCTGCTCCATCTGGCGTCGTCGAGGGTCTCGGCAGGTACCTCCGAGAGGCTGAGGATGGCGCCGATCTCGATCTCGTCCTTTTGCAGAAAGACGTGGACGACCTTGGCGTAGCGGAGGAATTTGCGTCCCTCTTCCGACGCCGCCAGCCGCCCGACGAGCAGCAGCTCGAGCTCGGGCTGCGACAGCTCGATCTCCCGGCCCTCCCGGAGACCCTGGATAAAGGCGCTGCCGCGTCTTTTGATGGTGTCCAACAGGGATCCCGACTCCCCATCGTCCTCGGCCGAGATGTCCCCCAGGATCTCGCGGGTGATCTGGATTGCCGCTCCCTCTCTGCCAAGACCCTGGGGAGAAACACCGACGGCGTCGCTGCCGGTGCGGTACCAATCGGGCAGTGCGGTGGCCCTCGACCAGGCAAACAAAAAGAGCCCCAGCACCAGCAGTGCGGCGACGATCAGGACGACTATCGACTTCTTTACCATCGAGCCTCTCGGTCGAGTCGACCTCCGGTTCGATCCCTCCCCGAAAAGGGTGGAGGCCAAAGTGGAGGGTATCAGCTGGCGCGGTGGGCGACCTCGCGGATGGCCTGTGCCAGCACCTCGGGTACCTCCTCCTGGAGGAAGTGTCCGGCCTCGGTCGTTCGCACCATGGCCTCGGGGAGCTGCTTGACGTGCCGGGAGAGCGCGCGGCCGAGGATCGGATCGCGGGTACCCCAGACGAGCGCCGTCGGCCCGCGAAACCCTAGCAGCCACTCTTGAGCCCGCTCGAGGGCGGGCACACTCGGATGGTCGGGTCCATTGGGAACCATCCGTGTCAGCGCCAGCGGTGCCACCCGGTCCGAGACTCGGCGCAGCGGCCACAGATAGGCGCGTGCCACGACCCCGCTGATCGAGTCGGGATCACCCTGGGCACGGTGCAGACTCTTGACCGGGAAGCCAAAAAGGCGAAAGACGATATCGCTCAGAACGGGTATCCGCGCAAAGCGATGAAACGTCGTTCCCCTCAGATGCCGGGGGAGAACGACGGCGGTGTTGGCCAGCACCACACCGGTGATGCGCTCGGGGATCCGGGCCGCCGCCGCGGCACCGATTGGGCCGCCCCAGTCCTGACCCACCAGGGTGATCCCACGCAGATCGAGGCTCTCGACCAGCTCCACGATCGACTCGGCGTGGCGATCGACCGTGTGGTCGGCAAGGCGGGGCAGGCGATCGGAGAGACCAAGGCCGAGGAGATCGGGAGCGACACATCGCAGTTCGTCGAGATCCTCGATGACACGTCGCCAGAGAAAGCTCCAGGTGGGGTTGCCATGGAGCAGCAGCACGGAGCGATCCCCACCTCGGCCGGTGTCGACAAAGTGGAGCCGGCGTCCCGCGTTGTGGTCTCCCGCGAGGGTCAGACTACGTCGATCGAAGGGAAAAAGCGGAACCAGGAACTCGGGCAGCGCTGGTCCGGCGGCGAAGCGGTCGGGATCAGCGGTCACCGGTGAACCGAGATGGTTTGCCGGGGCCGTCGTAGGGGGCGCGTTTGCTGGTGCCGGCGGGACCGTCGTCCTCTACCGCGATTTTCTTTTCTTCGATCAGGAGCTTGAGCGGTGGATGCTCGAGATCCTGGTGGGCGATCTTGCCGCTTTTGTTTGGCCCCAGATGGAGAACCTTGCCTCGGGGCAGGGGAACCTTGATCGGTGCGTGGGTCTTGTTGACAATGATCTTCACGTCGAGCCCTCCGGACGGTGATCGTCTCGTCGTGATTGTACCGAATCGGTTCTAGCTTGCTTCCTGTCGAGCTCTCCAGGCGGAGGGGCTGACGCCGTAGCTCTCCTTCCACAGGCGCCGCAGCTGGCGGGGATCCTGGAAGCCGCAGTGCGAGGCGACACCCTCGAGTGTGAGATCGGGGTTGTGGAGCAGGTTGCCGGCGACTTCCAGCTTGAGCTTGTTGGCAAAGGCCTTGAGAGTGACACCGGTGGCCTGACGAAAGGTTCGCGTCAGGTTGCGCGGGCTCATGCCGGCGACCTTGGCCAGCTCCTCGAGGGTCGGCCGTTTCTCGGGGTGGGCAACGAGCCAGTCCTGGACACGATGAACACCCGGATGGACATGGGTGCGGTAGTCCAGATAGATGCTCTGTTGGTCGCTGCCACCGTTGCGCCGGAGATAGACAACCAGCTCACGGGCGACCTTAGCCACCATCAGGGGTCCGTGCTCCTCTTCCAGCACCGACAGAGCCATGTCGATGCCTGAGGCCACCCCGGCGCTGGTGACGATGCGGCCGTGGCGGACAAAAAGCCGGTTTCTGATCACCTTGACGTCCTGGTAATCGCGCTGCAGGCGGTCGGCCACCTTCCAATGCGTGGTGCAGCGCCGCCCGTGGAGCAGACCGGCCCGCGCCAGGGCAAAAGCACCGCTGCAGACCGAGCAGATCCGGGCCCCGACGGAGTAGGCCTCGCGTAGCCAGGCGGCGGGCAGGTGATCGAGGTCGTCCAAGGTCTCCGAGTCGAGACCGGGGACGATCACCATGTCGTCGGGACCGACTTCGGGTAGCGGCTCGAGGTCGGCCAGCCAGAGTCCCTGCGCGGTCGGCACCTTGGCGTCGACGGCACAGAATCGGATGTCGTAGTCGGCGCCAAAGCCGTTGGCTTCGTAGAAGACCTGAGCCGGACCGGCGAGATCCAACAGGTGGACCTGGGGCAGCATCAGGAAGTAGAGCCTTGTGGGCCGGGTGACGGAGCGTGGGCTGAGAGTGTCGCTCATGAGTTTCCTCTCCAAATGGAATACGGTCCTATCTGGCCATTATGATAAGGGATCAGGGTATCTTTCTGAAGGGCAATAGTGGACAACAATGGGACATTTTCGGCCATCTGAGCAAGAGCCCTCGCGGTCTCCCGACGTCCCCCACTACCTGCCGGGATGGTGTTATTCTTCGAGGTCTCGATGACAGATACCGATGGCGGGAATTCGCACCTCAAGGGCTTGCTGATGCTCAGCGAGCGGCAGCGGGTCACCATCGCCACCGCGCTCACCATCCTCGCGGTGGTGGTGATCATCGGCGCCGCCGGCGCCCTGATCTGGCTGGTCGCGGTCTTCTTTGGAAAGTTCTCGTCGGTCTTCATGCCGTTGGCCGTGGGTGGGGTAGCGGCCCTGGTCACCAAACCCTGGTACGACTGGCTGCGCGAGCGGCTCCGACTCCCCAAACCGCTGGCCCTGGTGGCCGTGGTGCTCTCCATCGTGCTTCCCGTCGTGGCCTTTTTCTGGTTTTTTGGTGCCCTGATCGTCGAGCAGATGGCGGGGTTGATCTCCAAGGTGCCCCAATGGTGGGCAAACCT
>CALILB010000050.1 GCA_938016625.1 uncultured bacterium
CACTCGAGGTGCAGCCACTCGCGGTAGGTCTCGTGATCCAGCGGCTTCATTCCTCCAGCCCTCTCAGTCGCTCAAGTAGTCCTGTAATTTCTCTTTCATCATCTGCCGTCCCCGGAAGAGCTTGTTCTTGACGGTTCCCAAGGGCATCTTCTTGAGGCTGGCGATCTCGTCGTACGAAAGCTCTCCATAGTGACGCAGGACGATCAGCTCGCGGTACTCCCAGGGAAGCTGATCGATGACCTCCTGGATGGCCTCACCCCTCTCCCGATTGCGCATATTGCGATAGGGGCTGGGGTCGGGGCTCGGAAACTCCCAGGTGCGGCTCTCATCGTCGCGATCCCCCGGCCGGTCCATGGAGACCACCTTGAGGCGGCGCTTGCGAATCTTGTCGATCGCCGCATTTTGGGCCACGCGAAAGAGCCAGGTCGAGAACTTGTACCGGGGGTCGTAGCGATCCAGGGCCAGGTAGATCTTGACAAATACCTCCTGCGCCAAATCCTGCGCTTCCTCGGTGCTTCGCAGGAGGCGGTAGAGGTAGTTGACCAGACGACCCTGATAACGCTGAACCAGATCACTGAATTTCTCTCGATCTCCCTTGAGGATCTCTGCAACGATCTCGGCGTCGTTCTGCTGCAGCGATCCTTCCGACATATGTTTACGGCCTCGGGATCGAAAGGTTGCAGACCAGGTCTCTGGCCGGCCGCTGTCCCTCGACGAGGACGGTTGTCAGGTCCTCACAGCAGCAGTCGGCCATGCGAATTCGGGTCTCTCGGGTGGCAGATCCGAGATGGGGCAGCAGCACCACATTCTCCATCCCGAGCAGGTCCGGGTGGACCCGGGGCTCGTGCTCGTAGACGTCCAGCCCCGCCCCCGCAAGGTGCCCGGTGGTGAGCGCTTCCACCAGCGCCGCCTCGTCCACCAGTGGGCCGCGGGCCGTGTTGATCAGCACGCTGCCCGGTCTCATCGCCGCCAGACGCCGGCGATCGATCAGGTGCCGGGTCGTCTCGTCGAGCGGCAGATGCAGGCTGACGACATCGCTGGCGCCCAGCAGCTCGGCGAGCTCACGCCGCTCGGTGCCCAGGGCCTTCTCACGCTCCTTTGGTAATCGGGTGCGCGAGGCGTAGAGGGTCTCGACCCCAAAGGCCGCGGCCCGATGCAATACCGCTTGGCCGATCCTCCCCGCCCCCACGATTCCCAGAACGATCGACTGGAGCGACCGGCCCAGCAGGAGCTTGGGGCTCCAGCCGTAGTAATCACCCCGGCGCAGGAAGCGGTCACCCGACACCACCCCGCGCAGCGACGAGAGGATGAGAGCCCAGGTCAGATCGGCCGTGTCCTCGGTCAGGACTCCCGGGGTGTTGGTGACCACCACATCGTGGCGCCGCGCCGCCTCGAGATCTATGTTGTCGACCCCTACGGCGTAGTTGGCCACCACCTCGAGGTTATCGGCCGCGCCGAGAGCCTTGTCGCCAACTCGATGCATGAGCAGTGGCAGCAGACCATGGAACCCGGGAAGCAGCTCTGCCAGCTCGTCCTCCGAATCCACGCCCTGAGGTCGCACCTCGACCTCGCAGACTTCAGCGAGCCGCTCCACGCCGCGGCCCGGAAGATCAGCCAACACCAGAACTCGTTTGCGGGTCATCTCCAGCACCGACTCCCCACCGGGATCTAGTCCTCCTCTCCCCCCTGGAGTCGCCTGCCGAGAAGAAAGAGCCCACCGCCGACCGCGAGCATGACCAGCTCCGCCCTGAGGGCATCGTAGAGGAGTCCGACGATTAACGCGGAGCCGACCAATACCAGGGCCGTGACCTGCATGAGCCAAGCAAGATCTCGCAGCACCGATTCGGTTACTCCTCCTGCTCCCCCTCGCTGCCATCCAACAGCTCTTGTTTGGCCGTGACGAGGCCCTTTCTCGTACCCGACAAAAGCGCCAAAAGGTCTATCTCGATGCCGGACGGAGATACCTCCACTACTCGTCCGACCTCGTGGCCCCCACGGCGAACGATAAACGTGGGGACATAGAGCAGGTCGTGACCGGCCAGCAGTTCGCTCGGCTCCTGCTTGTCGCGATCGACTCCGATATAACGGATCTGAGCGGGGTGATCGGCACCGATGTCGTCCAAGGCACGCCACAGCCTCGGCAGCTCCCGCCGGCTGTCGGAGCACCAGGTTCCCAGAAAGACAACGACTTCGGCGCCGGCAAAGGAAGACTCGAGCAGCATGGCGGCATCCAGGTCGGGTTGCGCCTCGATCTCGGCCTCGACCCAGTCGGGCGCCGCGACCTCGATCTCCTCTCGCGTCAACGGGCCCAGCAGCACCGGCCCCTCCTCTTCGCTGGCCCCAACCTCAGCCAGCACGGCCACCGAGACCAGGGCCGCTGCAACAAAAGTAGTCAAACGACTGGTCATGAGGCGCGAGTTTACTCCACCTCCACGATGTCGAGGATCCGATCACCCTTGGCAATTTGATCGAGAATCTCGGTGCCCGCGACCACTTCGCCAAAGGCGGTGTAGATGCCGTCGAGGTGGGGTTGCCGGGACAGGGTGATAAAGAACTGGCTACCGGCGGTGTCGGGCGCCGACAAAGCCATTCCCACTACACCGCGCTCGTAGCGGAGTCGGCCAACCTCATCGCGAATGATATAGCCCGGCCCACCCCAACCATCGCCGCGGGGATCACCTCCTTGAGCCACAAAATCGGGTACGACCCGGTGAAATTCGAGACCGTTGTAGAAACCCTGGTTGGCCAGTTGGAAGAAATTGTTGCAGGTCAAGGGTACCTGTGGACAGTCGATTCGTAGCCGGACAAAACCATGCCGGGTGCGTATCTCGGCCCATCTCGTCTTCCAGGTGGAACGCACGATCTCGCGGTAGGAGTCCATGTTAAGAGTGGTGTTGACGATGCCGACCGGTGGTCGCGGACGATCGAGTTGTGTCAACGCATCGGCCGCGGCCCGCCTCACCGGAAAGTTGCGAGAGCGGGCCAGCTCCTCGAGCGCGGCGATGGCCGCGCCCCGTTCCAGGGATTCGTGCTGGCCTCGCGCGGTTATTGCCGCGACACCGTTGAGCTCCAACTCGATGAGCCGTCTTCCGCCGGGACCATCGAGT
>CALILB010000051.1 GCA_938016625.1 uncultured bacterium
GCACCGACGGTGCTGATGGGAATCGCGGTGCCCCTGGCCGTGCAGATCTGTCAACGCGGGCCGCGGCGAGAAGGGACCACCGTGGGTACGGTCTACGCCGTCAACACCGTCGGCGCCATCCTCGGGGCCTTTGCCGCCGGATTTGTGCTGATCCCCACGGTCGGTCTGCACAAGGGGCTGATAGCGGTTGTCAGTCTCAACATTTTGGCGGGGTTCCTGCCCCTGATCTCGGAGGCTCGACCGGCGCGGCGGCTGGTCTGGGCCGGCGCCTTTGTCGGTGTGGTGGCGCTCCTCTTTCTGGCCGCCCCGACCACGCTCTTTCGCGGGCTTTACCAGAAGTATCAGCCGACCGCCGACATTCTCCACTACAAGGAGGGCAAGATTGCCAACGTCGTGGTCTACGACTTTGTCAAGTCGGGGTACAAGGATCTCTATCTCAATGCCATCGAAGAGGCTTCGTCGCGCATCTGGCACGTGCAGCTGTTCAAGATGCTGGGGATTCTGCCGGTCGTGGTCCATCCGGAGCCCGACAACGCCCTGATGATCGCCTTTGGCGCCGGTATGTCGGCCGGCGCCTGTGTGGACGAGGTCGAGGGACTCGACTGCGTAGATCTCAACCCGGACATCACCGGCGTTGCCAAGGTCTTTACCCATGAGAATCGCGACGTCATCAACAACCCCGGGCTCAACATGATCGTCAACGACGGTCGCAATGCCCTGTTGCTCGACCAGAAGCAGTACTCGCTCATCATCTCCGACGCCACCAATCCCAAGACCTTCGACTCCTGGACTCTCTACACCCAGGAGTTCTACGAGCTGGTCAAATCGAGACTGAAGCCGGGTGCAGTCTTTGGTCAGTGGGTGGTGATGCCGCTGCCGTACGACGCGATGAGCATCCTGCTGAACACCTTCAAGTCGGTCTTTCCCCACACCAGCTTCTGGTGCATCTACGGCTCCTCGCAGTGCATCATGCTCGGCACTCCGGAGCGGCTGGAGATCGACTACCGGGAGTTCTCCGATCGTCTGCTGCCGATGCTCGAGCGGGTGGGCTTCCCCGAGTATGGCGTCGAAGATGCCGACAAGTTCTTGAGCTTCATGCTGCTGGGGGAGGACGAGCTCGACCGGGCCCTCGACGGCTTCACCAAGATCAACACCGACGATCTACCGGCCGCCCAGTTTCGGATTGGCGGCGAAGTCGAAGGTGTAAAGGACTTTCTGAAACTTCTGCGCCACCAGACCTCGATCCTGCCCTATCTGACAAATCTGGGTGCCGAAGAGGAGCGGGTGAAGGGGACGCTCGAGGTATATCGCTCGCTGGCGCGGCGGCTGACGCTGGGTTTCCTGCTCAACAACACCGGTGAATACCGGGAGGCTGAAGAAGTTGCGACGCTGGCCGGGATGACGGGGGACGAGAACGTCAAGTCGGCCCTCCGCTACGACTCCGAGCGCAAGAGATACTTCACCCGGCGGGTCGCCGCCGGCGTGGGCGACGCAAACGATCACAACAATCTGGGCTACATCTACTGGCAGGAAGGAGACCACGAGAGGGCCATCGAAGAGCTCGAGCGGGCGGTGGAGCTCAATCCGGACTTTGCCAACGCGCTGGCCAATCTGGCCCGGGTCTACACCGATGCGGGGCGTTACGACGAAGCGACGGCGACCTGGTTTGAGGCCCGGGAGCTCAGCCCGACCCGCAACCTGCTGGCGACCAGCAAACGGCAGCTCGACATCATCCATCTGCTACGCAAGATCTGCTACCAACCGGATTCCTCGGCCCTCCGAGCGAGTCTCGCCGAGCTCTTGCTGGCCGAGGGTGAGACCGTCGAGGCGGCGCGGGCCACCAGCGTCGCCGCGGAGCTCAGCCAGGGCGAACCGCAGCTCTACTTCCGTTTGGCCAGGTTGTACGAGAATCTCGAACTCGTGGATCAGGCGCTCGCAGCCTATGAGACGCTGGCGGTGCTGGTGCCGGAGGACGACCGATTCCGGCGCGCGGTCGAAAATCTCGACGTTCTGCGACAAGACCCGGCAGCAAAACAGCGCTGGCTCAACAAAAACGAGATCGTCTTTGACGCCGAGTCGTCACCTGACGAGCATCCCTCGACCTGCGGTGAGGCCAGAAAGCTCTGGAATGATGCACCTTTCGAGGGCAAGATCGGTCGAGAGAACCTAGAACGGGCGGCGGCCCTCTACGAAGAGTCGATCGAGGCCAAACCCGACGACCTCCACGCCTATGCGGACGCCGCCAGGATCTACGAGCTGTTGGGCGACCTCGATCGAGCCGCGACGTTCTGGCGACAGGGCCTCGAGATCATGCCGGGTAATCGGATGGCGGAGAGCAATGTCAGACGTTTGGAGCTGCTGGCGGACGGTGACGATCCCGAAGAGTTGATCGAGATCGGCCAGCTTTTCCGCGCCAACGGCGACAATGACACCGCCATTGAGTTTTTTGGCCGGGCGGTGGAGACCGATCCCGAGAGCTTCCAGACCTGGGCCAATCTGGCGGCCGGCTTGGACGAGGTTGGACGCCACCGCGAAGCGGCACGGGCCTACGAGCGGGCTCGCGCGCTCCAGCCCGACAGCGCCGCCGCCCGCGTGATCGAGGATCGTTTGCAGCGCCTTTCGGAATGGCTCGACAACTGTAAGATCAACGGTGAGGAAAAGAGCGAATGAGCAGGCTACTGTTGATCGCCACGGCGATCGGTATCGGGCTGGGAGGTCCAGTCCTCGCCTTTCACCAAAAGGGTGTGGCCAACTGCAACGGCTGTCACCTGACCCATGGTGAAGGGGTCGAAGGCGGGATGCTGGTGGGGCCAAGCGCCGACGAGGGCCTGTTGATCGCCGAGAGCGCCAGCGATGTCTGTCTGGTCTGCCACGCGGAGAGCCTTGGCGCGGTTCTCGGGGCCGATCCCCTCTCCCCGCCACCCGAACGCGGTGGTGGAAACTTTGTCTTCCTCGTCGAGGACAATCTCAATGACGCGGCTGGGGGAGCGTTTGACCCGATCCTCGGCGACGCGGCAGGTCACAACCTGGTGGCTCCCGGTCACAATCTGACGGCCGACGCCCGGTATACGCTTGCTCCAGGCGGTACCTTTCCCGCCAACCAACTGGGTTGTACCAGTTGCCACGATCCCCACGGCAACGCCAGCTTTCGCATGCTCAACGGTGCCGGGCCGGTGATGGAGAACGTATTCACCTTCGCCAACCCTGCCCCGGTGGCGGCCGGTGTCGACATCAACGGTCCGCCGGAGACAGCGAATCACCACACCGCCTACGTCAGCGGCATGACCGAATGGTGCGGCAATTGTCACGGCCGGCATCACCAGGGCAACAGCGGCTCAGCCTTCAAACACCGGGTCGATGGGAATTTCGGCGGCAGCGCCAGCCAGCGCTACAACGAGTACAACGGTGATTCTGATCCCCAGGGTGGGAACCAAGCGACGGCCTATGTGCCCGCGGTACCGTTTGAGGATACCGGCGCGACACCGAGCTCGACGACCGGTACCGGAGTCCAGAGCAAGATCATGTGTCTGAGCTGCCACCGCGCCCACGCCACCTCGTCACCCGCTGCCGGTCGCTGGGACTTCAACGTCAACCTGCTCGCCGAGGACGGCGTCGAGTCGCGCTCCTACGCGATCCCTGATCCCTATGGCAACCCCGACCAGGGGCCGCTTTGCAACAAGTGCCACGACAGATCGGCCGCCCCGGAGACTTTTGCGGACTGACGCGGGCGAGCCGAAAAAAGACCTTCTGTATTGCTCAGGGTAAGCGCGGAGGAGCTTCCGCTGGCGCCATCCCCTCATACATCTGGACCCGGCCCTGGTAGCCCTGACTGACATAAAGGCGACCCTGGCCGTCGAGCGCGACGTCCAAGGGAAAGTACAGGAAGCCAGGGAGATTGCCCAGCCCGTAGTACTCGTCGCGACATCGGTTTCCTTGGACGGTCCAGCGCGTGACAACCATCCGTTGCTGGTCGACAATGATCATCTCGCCGTTGTTCATGAGTGCCGCCGCGACCGGACGGCCGAGCTTGCAAAGGCCGCCACCCTTCTCTCCCACTTGGGTTTGGGGATTGCCATCGAGGTCGAAGATGCTGATGGCGGCAGTCGATCGCAGGGCCAGCAAGACGGAGTCTCCATACACATCGACATGCCCCAGGATCACATCTTGCCTTTCTTTCTCCGAAAGTCCCGGAGCCAGGTCGACTGAAGTCACCAAATCGCCTTCGCGGTCGGCGATCCACAATCGAAGATTGGCGGTGTCGACAGCATAGATCCGATCTCCAGAAGGCGAGAGCGCCACCGACCTGAGGGCAGGGTCCATGGAGTCGGCTGGGAGTCCCTTCAGGGGTATCTCGCGCAGGAAGAGTCCATCGAAATCGAGCTCGACCAGGGTGCGCCGGCGCTGGTGATTGGCGAGGACCACCAGATAGCCATCGGGGTCGATGGCGATGTCCATGGGTGCGGAGAACGCGTCTCCTCCGGGTATCTGAAATTTGAATCGCCCCTCACCGTCGTAGATGAGGATCCGGTTTCTTCGGGAATCACAGACAAAGACTTCCTCAGTGTGGGGGTCTGCCTCGACCGCTCGGGGGTAGCCTATGGCATCACCCACGACCGGCATCTGTAGCCGCCGAAGGTAGGTCAGCTCCTGCGAAGCGACCGGAGCCGTGATCGCGATGGCGGCCGCGAGGACCCCCAGCATTCTGCGAGCCGAGGGCTGGAGGCGGGATCTCACCGACTGGCCCTCAATCGATGCGGCGAAAGACCTGGGCCCGACCGTTGCCCTCGTCGGCCACCAGGAACTGCCCGTTGGGAAGTCTTGCCAGGCCGGCGGGGTAGAGCAGCAGTCCCGGCTCCCAGCCCGTGCGTGAGCCGAGACCGACGACCTTACCGGTAGCGTCGAGCACCAACAGGCGCCCGGTGTGACGGTCGACAACGACAATATCGCCTCCCGGCTCCACCGCGAGGCCGACCGGCCACGCTGGGATCTGATCGCTGGCGGGTAGATCCCAAGTGGCGCTCAGCTCGCCATTGGCGTCGAAAGAGAGCACCGATCCTTCCGCCGCAACCGCCGCCAGGAACCCTCCCGCAGCCGTGGCCGCAAGCGCCGCGACCGTACCGACGATCGGCGCTTCGGAGATCAATGTCCCCTCCGCGGAAAGGCGCAGCACTCTGTGGCCCGTATAGTCATAGACAAGCAGATCGCCGTTTGGGAACACTGTCAGCGGGCCCGGAATTACGTTGCGCGGCAAGGGCAAGGGCCGCTGCAGCATCTCCGGGCCCTCGAAAGCCACGAGACCCTTCCCCTGGCGCATCGAGACCACCCAGCGCTCGCCATCGTGGATGACATCCACCGGAGCGCCGGGTAGCTCGAGCGAGTGGTCGAGCTGCCACGACACCCCGATTCGGCGAAAGCGGAGCAGGCGGGGCCCGAAGGCATCGGCGACCGCGATCTCCTCGGCGGAGGCGGCGGCAAGGGCTACAGGCCAGCGCAGCTCGACCTCCTCATTTCCCTTGATGGACTCCATGAAGGTCAAGACTCGAGGTGCGCCCGTCTGTGCCGTTGCCGGCTTGGCGGAAAAGATCCACAGGCCCGACAGGCTACCGACGACTAGGAAGACAAGAGTCGATCGGCTCATGCTCATCGCCCTGCTAGGTCCTTGTGACATCCAATGCATAGCATTCGTTGATCGGCCTCGAAAAGGTACATCTCGCCGTCAGCCCGGTGGATTCCGTGACAAGACAGACAGGACATCGGATTACCGGTGCGGGGATCTCGGGTATCTTCTCCAAGCGGGTGCCGCACACCGTGCTCGTGGGTGTGACAGGTACCGCAGAGCTTCACCGAATCGTCGGCAAAGAGCAGCGGCTGCTCACTGCCATGGGGCCGATGACAGGTCGAACAATCGAAACTCTCATGACTCAGATACCGTCCCTCCGCCCCCGACTTGGCACCTCCCGGGTTGTGGCACTCGGTACAGACAGCTTGAGGATCCTTACCAAGCAGAGCTGCGCCGTTACCGGTATGAGGATTGTGGCAGGCCACGCAATCACCGCCTCCCGCCGAGACATGGCGGAAGGGTGAGGTGATCGACTCGAGGACGATCTCTCCGTGGCAGTCACCACAGAGCTCGTCCACCGGCTTCAGGGTGGCGAAGGGGTTGGCCGCACCGGGCCCGGAATGGCAGCTGCGGCAATCGCCACTCTCGAAGGGAGCGTGTACCGACTCCCTGAAGAGCCCGGTCTGCTCCGACGCGTGCGGCTCGTGACATTGATGGCAGGGTGCCTTTTGCACAGGATAGCCCCGGTGGGCGGCACTGAACGAGGCGTCGGTCTGGTGGCACCGAAGGCAGTTTGCGGCGCCGCTGGCCTCGAGTAGCCCGGGAGTGGCGCTGGAGTGTGGATCATGGCAGGTCGAGCAGCGTCCCTGTGCAAAGGGCTGGTGCTGCACCTGGCGCTCCTTCCAGCTCTCTACTTCTTCGTGACAGGTGGCGCAGAGAGCCGAGCTTTGCTCGACCAGAAGACCTTGGTGAGGGCTGCCGTGGGGCTCGTGGCAATCAGCGCATCTGCCTTCGGCCACCGGCTGGTGGACGATCGGTCGGTCTTCCTGCCGCTGGACATCGCTGTGACATTGGGCGCACAGCGGACCGGGGCGCTCTCGCAGCAGACCGCCGTGGCGGGCCACATGCGGGTTGTGACAGGCTGTGCACTCGCCGGACGCGACAGGTGCGTGCATCACTCTGGCCTCAAGGGCTTCCTCGAGGTCGTGGCAGCCGAGGCAGACCTCCTGTTGGTCGATCTCCTGTCCCGGCCGGAGCTGACCCGACGCAAGCGAGACTCCGAGTATCAGACCGACGGATACGAAACCGGAGACCATGATGCCCTTCGGCAGACTGCTCACTGGGCACCTCCCGAATCTTCCGCCGGCACTTCATGACAAGTGGTGCAGTCTCCGTCGGCAAATGGCATATGCATTTCGGGCAGCAGCATTCCCGCCACCTGCGAGGCGTGGGGGTCGTGACACTCCCCGCAGTCGATCGACTCGGCGCTGGCCCCGAGATGCTTATCGGCGAACTTCGCAGACTGGCCATCGTGGCAGCCAAGACAGGTCTCCGAAACCGGTGCCAAGAGCAAGTTGGCGTTTGCCGTCAGATGGGGTCCGTGGCACGAAGTGCAGCTGTCGTCATCTTCCACCGGTGGGTGGATGACCTGGCTCGCCAATTGCTCTCCGATGGCTTCGTGGCACGTGATGCAAAGCGGGCGCACCGGAGCTAGCAGAAAGGGCTGATTGGCACTGGCGTGTGGTTGGTGGCAACTGGTGCAATCGTCGCGGGCGGGGGGGTGGTGAGAGCCCGAAGCAGGAGCAGAGACAGGAACCTCGTGACAATCCCGGCACAGGGTCCCGACCGGTTCGGTCAACAGGGCGGGTATCTCCGCGGCGTGAACCAGATGACAGGTCTCGCAGTCTCCGGACTCGAAGGGTACGTGCTGGTCCAAAGTTTCGGCCGCCTGGAGCAGGCCGTCGTGGCAATCTCGGCAGAGCTCGGGTCCCGCGGCCTTGACGAGATTCTCGTTCCCAGCGTGGGGGTCGTGACAGGAGACGCAAGAACCCTCCGCAACCGGCTGATGGAGAACGGGCAGACCCGAGCGGGCGCCGATCTCGCCATGACACTCGCCGCAAAGGTCCCCCTGGGCCGCGGTCAGCATGGCCCGCCGACCTGTGCCGTGGGGATCGTGACACTCCAAACACCCTTCGCTGGCCGGCAAGTGCACGACTTTGGCGCCGCTTTCGTCCGGATCCTCGTGGCATTCGACGCAGAGGTTTCGCGGCTCGGCCCTCAGTAGATTGGAGAGCTGCGATTCGTGCCCATAGTGACAGCTGGTGCATTCGCTGGCTGCTGAGTGAGAGAAGCTCTGGCTCAGAACCTCATCGATTTCACCATGGCACGAGGTGCAGAGCTCGGTCTGCGTAGCGACCAGCAACGGGCGATGATCCGAGGTGTGAGGCGTGTGGCATTCCAGACACTCACCTTCGACCGCCGGCATGTGCCGAGAGCCGCCGGCGCTGCCCGGGGCCTCGTGGCAGTCGAGACAGAGGCCGGCACCGGTGGCCGGCGCGACGACGGGCTGTGTCTCCTCGTGGCAGCTGTCGCAGGCGAGCTCGGGATGGACCGAGGCCCGCAGCAGATTCTCGCTGGCGGCGCTGTGTGGCGGGTGGCAGGTCTTGCAGTCCACGCCCGCTACCGAGTACCCGCTGTGTCCGTTGGCAAAGCCGTTGGAGTCGTCATGACAGCTGCCACATAGCGCCTCCCGCGGTTGATTCAAGAGGGCCGGCTCATCGGTGCCGTGCGGCTGGTGACAGGTCAGACAGTCCTCCGCCACCGGAGCGTGGAGCACGGCGCTCTCGAAATCGCTGCCTTGGTGACAGCTTGTACAGAGCTCGCCCTCGGGCTTGGCTAGTAGCGCCGGGTGGTCCGAGCCATGAGGGTTGTGGCAGGTGGAGCAGCTCTCCACCTCGGGGTGTTGGTGGGCGGCCTCCAGCTCGAGTGCCTGCTCCTGGTGGCAGTTCAGGCAGAGCTCCGGTTCTTCGACCTGGAGCTTCAACGCTCCTACGAGTCCATGGGGTCGGTGACAAGCGGTGCAGTCTCCTTGCACCAGTGGCGCGTGGGTCACCTCTGTATCCTGGCCCACCTCGGTGTGACATCCGGTGCAGGTTCCCCCCTTCTCGAATCGGGATCCGCGTTTGAGCTGAGCCTCGACGGAGACGGCAGCAAGGACTCCAACGATGAAAATCGTCACCAGCCAGAACCGTACCTGCAAAGGAGGCTCGATCCGGATTTGCGTCTGTTGCCGTCGCATTTTCTATGGCCCTTGTCCCGGTGGGTTACCCATGGGATGCGTCCCGCCCTCCTCAGCTGTGCCGGTGATCTGGAGCGTCGCCAGAACATCCTCGTTGACCACGATCTCCGAGCGGCTGCGGAGCTTCTGGATATAGTCATGGAGAGCGATTTGAAACTCCCTGTTGTTGACCGCTTCCCGCACATTGCCGGAGACCTCCTGAAAGTCGTAGATCCCCTGTTCCTCGCGGGAAATGACCCGCACGACGAGGAAGTTCTCGCCCTGAGCTGCAGGACCGAGAACATCACCAGCTTGCGCCTCGAAAAGCGCTTCTTCGATCGGATCCCCGCTGCGTTTTGGAGTCGCCCATCCGCGGTCCCCACCCGCATCCTTGAAGTCGTCGATCGAGTGCTGCCGGGCGAGCCAGGCCAGATCGGCCCCCTGCCGGAGTAGCTCGGCGAGACGCTCGGCTTCGGCCCGTTCCGCCACCGTAATCTGGCCTATCCGCACTCGCGGTGGTCGGCGGAATTGATTTTTGTGCTCCTCGTAGTAGCTCTCCATCTCCTCGCGGGGAACCTCTATGTTGGCCGCCACCACGTCGTTCAGGATGCGGGGGATGAGAAGCTGGGTCTCGGAAGCATTCACCACCCTGTCGACCTCGGGAGTATCGCCGTACCCGCGGGCAAGGGCCTCGGCGATCATCAGCTGATCCCTGATCAAGCGCTCGAGCACCAATGGCTTGGCGGCGCGAGCAGCCTCGTCGTTCCGTACCCCTTTCCAGCGCGCCCGCAGCGCTTTGCCATAGTCCTCTGCAGAGATCGTGCGCTCCCCGACTCGAGCGACGGCCGCTTCCGGATCCTCCACCTTCGGCATCAAACGGGAATCGGGTAGCCGCTCGGCCTCGATTGCGGCAACGGCCTCCTCATCGATGACCACCGGGTGGGCCTGGCGGAGCCGAGACCCCAGATCGTCCCTGAGGGCCTCGGACTTTCTGTAGCGGACAAGGGTTCTCAAAGAGGCCTGCAGAGCTTCGAATCGCTCGGGATCGGGATCCGCGAAGGACTCCACTTTGATGTTGGACCAGCCGATACGAGTCCGGAACGGTCCCTTCAGGTCTCCTGGGCTCATGGCGAAGACGTCGTCGGCGAGCTCATGTGGCATGTCGATTCTCGGCAAATCCTCGACCAGACCGCCGCGGGGGCTGAAACGATCGACCGAGCTCTCCCGTGCGAGCTCCTCGAACTCCGCACCCTTTTCGAGCTCTGAGAGCAGTCTTTCGGCTTCCGCTTTTTCATGGGTGGTCAGCATCCGAAAGGTGACAGTGCGGTACTCCTTGGCGAAGGCCCGCTCCAGCTCTTCAGGGGTGGGCTCGGCCAGCTTCCAGACCTCCTCCTGCTCGAGCCGCTTGATGGCCAGATTCTGACGCAGCCCGGCTAATTGCGTCGGAATCGGCTCGTCGTTCTGCATCCCCAGAATCCGCGCCTCCTGAGCCAGAAGCTTGTCGTTGACCAATCGAAACATCATGCGCTCGAGGTCGGGCACTCCACGCTGGATCTCCGTGGCGTCGCTGTGCATCTGTCCGAGAAGACGCTCCAGGTCTTCAAAGAAGATCGGCTCTCCGTTTACGGTAGCAACAACGCCGACGTTCTTTGCCCGTTCGTCGGCGTTCTGGGGGCTGTCCGTCGCCTCCTGCCCCAAAGCAGGGGATGCGAGTACCAGCAATACGGCAACCTGCGAGATCGGTAGATAGCTCAGTTTCATATGTCCTTCTCAGTCGCGTTGTCTTTGCGAGTACTCTTTGTCTAGACGCCTGGTGAGAATCTCTGTCATCCGGTCGGTGAGGGCACCACGGGAGTGGATCCGGCCCAGGCCAAGCAGGTTATGACCCTCCCAGCCGTTGCGTTCAAGCGCCCCGGTCCACAGGATGCGTCCGGTTCTGGCGTCGAGTAGTCGGATGGCGAAAGCCACCCGCGGACGCGGCTCGGATTCCGAGCCGCCGAGTTCGTAGGCCTCGACCTCGCCGGTGAGAATCGTATCCGCACCCGCGTCAGTGTGCAACGCCGCCCGGGTATCGGCGGCCACTCCTTCCCAGCGACCGCTCTGCTGCAGCCGCAGGATCTCGTGCGTTAGATTGGGAGAGACCAGATCGACACCGGTCTTTTGAAGTTGGGCTCGCACTGCTTCAGTGACGGTCTCGGCATTGAAGGTTGGCCGGCGTTTTGTCGAGCCGGTAAAAGGAACGACCGCCACCCTGCCGAGATGGGACCGGGTCTTGCGCTGATTCTGGTTGCGCGCGGGCGCTGGGGTCTCCCCGATCGTTGGCAGCTCCTCCAAGAGATCCCGCACGACTACAGGTACTAACCTCTCCAGCTCGGTAATCATTCCCAGGCCGAGAACTTTGCGGCGATCGATGCCGCTGCCACCCCGAAAACCCATCGACAAGAGCTCACCGGTCGCACTGGAGTAGATGCGGATCGACATAGTAAGACGCGGCACCATCCGCCGCTCGGTATCGTGGAGGCTGACCGAGATCAGCCAGTCGGCGGCGAGCTCTTCGCCCAGTAACCGCAGCAATGCCGGCGCCGCACGGTCTCCGCTTCGTATGCGCAAGCGCCGAAGGGCATCGCGTGTTCGCTCGGGTCCCAAGAGTGAGCCGTATTTGGTCAACTCGAAGCGCAGAGACTGGTCAACCGTGTTAGCGGCCTCGGTGTCCCCAGCCGCGTTCTGGACGCCGAACAGGGCAATGACGGTGGCGCCTGCCCCGCTCTCCCTACCAAAGAAAGCCGGGGCAGCGACAATTAGACAAGCTAGAACCAGAGTCACTCGGCGCCGCACGAGGTTGCCTTTACTCGATCAGCGTGGCAAGGACCTGCTGAACACACTCGCGGGTGGTCTCGGCGATCGGTTGGCCCCCAGTCCCCAGGATCTTGGCGGAAACGGTGCTGCCCTTCTCGCTGTGCGTGGCCGCCCACACGGTAGCACCGGTTTCTGTCTCCACCATCCGCAGATCGAGAGTGACCACCGGGACCGGTACGTTGCCTGAGCGGAGATTCTCCGATTGGGTCACGGTGCCCATGATGATCGCCTCCACCTCCAGCGCCTGACCCAGAGAGATAATCTGCTCGGTGCTCGGGATCGGAGTTCGCCCGGCTTGGAAGGCCCCTGTCTGTATCAGTGCGGCCTGGACTTCTCCCGGCTCGACGACGTCTAGTGCACCGCTCGCCAAGAGCTCGGTGATCGTCAACCGGGTAGCCCGCAGTCCTGCCTGACGGTCGTTGGAGAGGTTCTCGAAGGGCAACACCGCTACCCGCTCGATAAACGCAAAGTCGAAGCTTGGATTCGAAAACTGGGTAGCCTTCATGCTGCTGCCGCAGGCGGCCAGGCCCCATGGAACAGTGGCGAGGAGAAGGCTGATGAGAATACGTTGGCTCATTTCTGAACCCTCCTAGAAGGAAAGACGAAGGCCGGCTCGTAGGCTGGTGATCTGGGTGGAGCTGCCACCGGTCACTTCGCTCCTGGATCTCGAGAGGTTAGCAAACAGGATGAACCTGCGATAAAGCCGGTAGCTCGCGCTGATGGTGTCACCGGAGGTTCCGGTCCCGGTCGAGCTGTCGAAGCCGCGATAAGTCGCCGAGATCGCCAGCTTGTTGCCCGGTGTGTAGGCGATGCTGTACGTTTGGTTGAGTGAGTTTCTCCCGTCATCGTCTGCCCAGAACCAGGTGCCGCCCAGGACCAGATAGCGGGTGGCCGTCCAGTTTGTATTGACCACGATCTGGGTCCTGCGCAGCAGGGGCTCCCCGTCCTGAGACTCGTTGAGCGAGTAAAAGAGGCCACCACTGAGGGTCCAGGTGGGGAGTATCTGCATCTGGAGGGTCTCGCGCCAATTCCAGGTGTCGCGGTTGCGTTCGGCAAAGGGATCGTCGAGTTGCGAATAGTTGAGCTCGCTGATGAGTCGGAGATCAGGCAGCAGATCGGTGACCACCCCGAGACGGATCGAGTCTAGAGTCTGGAGCGGCTCGCCCGCCTCGGATTCGTCCCGTCGTCCGGCCGATAGCACCGCGTCGACTGTAGGCAACGGATACCAGTTGAGGGCGACATTGAGCCGGTTCACCGTGCGCAGCAGAATCGGATCTCGCAGTTCCTCGGAGTCGTTGTACTGGTAGCCCAGATTGAGGCTGAGATCGCGCCGCAGATCGATCGTCAGACGGGCATTGGCATGGACCTCGCTGAAGTCTCGCCGTGTTATGCCCGCAGAGACATCCTGGTCGGTAGAAAGACCTATACCCACTGAGCCGTTGACCCGGCGGTGGGGTGTGAATCTGGCGATCATGTCGGCCCGATAAAGGGTCCCCTCGACTTCGTCGGCGACTGTCTCAGCGTCGATTTGAATCAAGGCACGCACTTCGGTTACCAAGACGTTCGGCACCGGATTGACCGAAACGTTGACTGCCTTGAAGAACCGGTCCTCGGTCTCGGGAAAACGAAGTTGGTAGCGCAACAAGGCTTCGTCGAAGACCACGGTCACACCCGAGATCGGCTCCCAGATCAGATTGTCCCGGCTGTGAAAGACCAGCCACACCAGTTGTGGTCCGGAGAGGGTATCGACCGCGATCTCGATCTGGGTGATGGGGCGGGTGATTCCAAGGTCGAGGCCGATGTTGCGGAAGGTGTTGGCGCCTCCGATCTCGACCGGGGGTGAGGCCGGTGTTTCGATGTCACCGTCGTTGAGAGTGGGGTTGAGTTCGAGCTCTCCAATCTCTGGAGAGGTATCCACTGCCATAAGGCCCTCGACGGCGGGCACCGGCTCGGCCAGCTCGGTGTCTTCACCGACCCTGCTGGTCCGGTTGAGCCGCGTCAGCCATCCGGACAGACCGAGCGATAGACGACCGCCCCAAAAGGACTTTGAGGCGTCGCCGCGGAGCTCGTGCCGATTCTGGTCGGTGCGGAGTTGATTCGAGCGGTTCTCCAGTACGCGCTGCTGAAATGAGTAGCTCGCCGACCAGTATCTTCGGTTGTAGAGAGCCACGAGCTCGAGCAGCCGGTTATCGATATCGCGGCCGAATACCGATACATCGGCGATGTTCCGGTCCTCGCGATAGTTGACACTAAAGCCGGGTCCGCGAGAGGGCCGCCAGCCCAGAAACGCCGCCAGAGATCTCCGCTCGAGGTCCTCCTCTTGCAGGGTGTTCTGGATGAGCTGGTCGTAAACCGCTACTCGTCCCGTCAAATTTCTGCGCTGATAAAGCAGCTCGAGCAGGGGCCGCTGGGTGCGGCGAGTCACATCGAGTCCGTCGGCGAAGCTCGAGCTGAAGTCCAGGAACTGGTAGCCAAAGCGGAGGCTGAGGTAGGGAGTGAATTGCTGAGACAGCCTGAAGTTGTACTGCTGCTCGAGTAGATCGCTTTCTACCCCCCGGTTGTCGGTGGCGGTGGCGGCGACGAGGGCGCTGCCGGTGAAGTCGACAGCCCCAGCGGCCGACGACAAGCCGATAAGCAGCAGGACGAGGGCGGCGCGGGTCAGCCCGGTGGTCCTCGTTGGGCGCTGGGGGGGTATTGCCCGCTTCATGGCTGTCGACAATCTTGGCAGTGAGTTTCGGGCCGACTCGCTGCTGGTGAGCGCCCCTCCGACTCGGGGCCCCCTTCCGCTCACGCCACCAGACGAGGTAGCCGCTGCCATTCTGATGATTCTGAGCCGGTTTGTCACTACACCTGAGGGTAGTAGGAGTTGTGCGCTCGAGGTTGGCCGATACCTACCCATTCTGGTGGGCCCACAGTTGGTGGTCTTTGGACAAAAAAACCCGGGGCCGAAGCCCCGGGCAGTGAAATCATTCGACTGACCTCTAGCTTACGGTGAGGGCGTGAAGTCGAGAACCTCGTCGAACTCGTCCTGACCGTGGCACTTGTTGCAGAGCGAGCGCTGCGAGGTGTCGGCGTAGGGATTCGGAATCTTGTAGGAGCCGGACTCGTCGCCGTCCTCCTCGAGACCGGTGACGTTGAAATCCCAGCGGCCAGCATCCATCGCCGATGTGGCGTGGGCACGGTGACAGCTCATGCAGGCCACCCGGCTGCCGGAGGTGGGACCGTCCGCGTAGCTGGTGGTCATCGCATCGTCTTCGAAGGGGACCGCGGCGAGATAGACGCCGGATCCGGTTCCGCTGCCACACGGGGTGGCACCCGACGGATCATTGTTGGCGCAGTCGGTGGAGCC
Source organism: uncultured bacterium (assembly GCA_938016625.1). Classification (GTDB taxonomy): domain Bacteria; phylum Acidobacteriota; class Thermoanaerobaculia; order Multivoradales; family JAHEKO01; genus M0029. The sequence continues at coordinate 15,043 of CALILB010000051.1, forward strand.
CATATAGGTGTTGTACTGGAGCGCCACGTCCGTGCCCAGATTCTGACCCGACGGATGGATGAACTCGGTTCCCCACATGGCGTGGAGTGCACCGTGACAGGTCGCACACCATTCGCTATAGCCCGTTCTGTAGGCGTTGTGGTTGGTGTTGGTTTCGGGTTGCGACGAGAAGAGGCTGATGCCGTCGGCGTCGATGGTGGCGGTGAAATCGGCAAACGGGATCGACTGGCCATCCTGATAGAGGATCCGGTAGGAGCCGGTGCCGTGCGGATCGTGGCAGGAGGTGCAGGCCATCTCACTTGCCGGGTAGCCGCCACCCGGGGAGGTGGAGAGCACGGGGTCCTCGACGGTGCCCTTCAAGGTCGAGATGACGCTGTGACCGGCCGCGTAGCCCTCGACCGGGTTACTGGCGCCGGCATGGGCGTCGTTGATGTTGTCCTCCTCCAGGAAGACGAAGTCGCCGCCGCCCCGGTTGGCTCCACCCACATTCGGGTTCTCCGGGTC
>CALILB010000052.1 GCA_938016625.1 uncultured bacterium
CATCCCGTTCAAGTCCTACTTCCAACCGCTGATCGTCATGAGCGCCATCCCCTTTGGTCTCATCGGTGCCGTATGGGGGCATGTGGTTCTGGGCATGGATCTGGCGATCCTGTCGATGTTCGGGATCGTCGCCCTCACCGGAGTGGTGGTCAACGACAGTCTAGTGATGGTCGACTTCATCAACCGCTCTTTTAGGCAAGGGGTGCCGTTGGCCGAGTCCATCCGCACGGCCGGGAGCTCTCGCTTCCGCCCCATTCTTCTCACCTCGCTGACCACCTTTGCCGGGTTGACACCCTTGTTGCTGGAGAGAAGCATGCAGGCCAGGTTTCTCATTCCGATGGCCATCTCCCTGGCCTTTGGAGTCCTCTTCGCCACCTTTATCACCCTGATTCTGGTGCCCTCGCTCTACGCCATTCTCGAAGACATCAGGGGGATCTTCACCCGTCATCGCGTATCGACCAGTTTCCGGCCGACGACCAGCGACTGACGGCTAGCGACCCGGTGGGCGGGGGGTGCTATCCTCCCCAAACACCATGTTCGAGAGTGTCGAACCGGCGCCGCCCGATCCCATCTTTGGGCTCAACGAAGCCTTCAAAGAGGACCCCAACCCGCTCAAGGTCAACCTGACCGCCGGGATCTACCTCGACGAGAAGGGACGGACCCCGGTCTTTGTCGCGGTCAAGACAGCCGAGCGCCGGATATTTGAAGAGGAGTCGACCAAGAGTTATCTGGGCATCCCGGGTGCGGCCGACTATGTGGCCCAGGTCCAGCGGCTGGCCCTTGGTCAGGACCATCCGGCGCTGGCCGAGGGACGGGTCACGGGTGCCCACACCCCGGGCGGCACCGGCGCCCTGCGTGTGGCCGGTGACTTCATCAGGTCGATTCAACCCGAAGCCACCATCTGGCTGACCAACCCGACCTGGGTCAACCACGGACCGATCTTTCTGGCCGCCGGTCTCGAAGTACGGAGCTTCCCCTACTTCGACCGCACCAAACACGTTCTCTCCTACGACGAGATGATGACGTCGCTGTTGGAGATCGGCGCCGGCGACGTGGTCGTCCTCCAGGGCTGCTGTCACAACCCGAGCGGCACCGACCCCTCGGCCGAGCAGTGGCACGAGATCGGAGAGCTGCTGGCCGACCGGGGCGCGCTGCCTCTTCTCGATACGGCCTACCAGGGGTTTGGCGAGAACGTGGAAGAGGATGCCGAGGGCCAAAGAATTCTCTCGAAGATCGTCCCCGAGATTCTCATCTGCAGCAGCTTCTCCAAGAACTTCGGTCTCTACAACGAGCGGGTCGGCGCCCTCATCCTGGTGACCACCAGCTCATCCGCGGCAACCGCGGCCCTGAGCCACATCAAGCGTTGTATCCGGGCCAACTACTCCAACCCGCCGGCCCACGGCAGCAAAATCGTCACCACCGTCCTCGAGGACGACGAGCTCCGCCAGAGCTGGAGCGAAGAGCTCGGACGGATGCGCGATCGTATCCGCACCACACGTGAGCAATTTGCCCGCGGCCTCGACGAACGGAGAGTCCATCTGGCACCGGGCGGCAACGCTTTCATCACCCGTCAAAAAGGGATGTTTTCTTTTTCCGGGCTGTCCGTCGAGCAGGTGATCGAGCTCAAGGAGAAGCACTCGGTCTACATTGTCGGCTCGGGTCGGATCAGCATCGCCGGCATGACCCCCGGCAACATCGATCGTGTTTGCGACGCCATCGCGGCGCTCGGTTGAATACCTGCTCGGAGCTCCTTCACGTCATGACCCTCGCCTGTCAGCGCCACCTCTTCGACATACCCGAAGACATCACCTATCTCAACTGCTCCTATTTCGGTCCGCTGTCGAAACCGGTCGCCGAAGCCGCCCGGTCGGCTCTCGCCCACAGAGCCCAGCCCTGGCAAATCTCGACCGAGGACTTCTTCGAGCCGGTAGAAAAGGCCCGCCGGCTCTTTGCTCGTTTGGTGAGTGGGGATGAGGAAGGGGTGTCGCTGGTGCCGTCCGTCAGCTATGGCATGGCCCTGGCGGCCAAGAACCTCCGGCTCGAGCGGGGCCAGGAGATCGTCGTCCTGGCCGAGCAGTTCCCTTCGAACGTCTATGCGTGGCGCGACCTCGCTCAGCGCGCCGAGGGTCGACTACAAACGGTCGCACGACCCGGACAGGGGGACTGGACAGCCTCGGTGTTGGCCGCGATCGGCGAGCAGACGGCCATCGTGGCGGTTCCCCACTGTCACTGGACCGATGGTGGTCTGATCGATCTGGTCCGGGTCGGTGAGCGCGCCCGCCAGGTGGGTGCCGCCCTGGTGGTGGATGGTTGCCAATCGGTCGGAGCTCTGCCTTTGAAAATCGACGAGGTTCAGCCCGACTTCGTCGTTACCGCCTCCTACAAATGGCTGCTCGGTCCCTACACTCTCGGCTTCATGTGGATGGCGCCCAAACATCGCCAAGGGACACCACTCGAGCACAACTGGATCATCCGTGCAAACCGCCGAGAGTTTGCGGCCCTAGTCAACTACACCGATGAGCCGGCACCCGGCGCCAGACGGTTCGACATGGGAGAGGTCAGCAACTTCACCTCGATGCCGGTCGCCATCGCCGCACTGGATCAGACTCTGGGATGGGGGGTCGAAGAGATCCAGAGCTATCTGCGCGGGCTTACCGATCTGATCGCCGACGGTGCCGAGAAGATCGGCCTCCGGGTGGCCCCGCGTGAGCTGCGAGCAGGGCACATGATCGGTCTGCGTCTCGCCGGCCGCGATCCCCAGGAGGTGGCGGCGGCCCTGGCCCGGGCCAGGGTCCACGTCAGTGTCAGAGGTGACTCGGTGCGGGTCGCACCCCATGTCTACAATGATGAAGGGGATGTGACCCGCCTTCTCGAAGTCTTTACCCAAACGGTATAGCGAGGTACTCCATGCTCGTCCGGCACCAACCTCTCCGCTTGCTGGGGATCCTACTCTGTGCTCTGGTCGTCGCTACCGGTCCCGCAGCCGCCGAGGACGGGCTGGC